>NZ_JCAALS010000004.1:0-250644 GCF_059686975.1 Paenibacillus xinjiangensis
AGCGAATTCACGGAACTTTAGGGTACGTATCGCCTGTTCAGTTTGAGTCCATGTATTACAAAAGGGGAAGCTAAATGATTGATGTTGTCCACTTTCTTGACAGAGGTCCAATGCTGCTATCCCCTTTCCCTACTTATGCAAAAGAACAGTTTCACCCCGGAGATTTCACACTTAGCTTGTTGACTAGCTTATTCGCTATTGCAGCTATTATAACCCGCTTCGCCACTGCTGCTATGCTCCGTATCATTCATCAGAATACGATTCTCTTCATCGGTATCGTAATCGCTGCTGCGGCAACGGTACTATACCCGTTTGCTGGCTCAATGACACAGCTGCTCGTCCTACGGGTGCTATTCGGTATCGGATTCGGGATGACAAGTACTGTCCTGCCTACACTGGTATCGCAGATTATTCCTCACAATCGCTTAGGTGAGGGCATCGGATACTTCGGCCTTTCTACCAGTATCGCTATGTCGATTGGTCCTATGATTGGTCTGTCAGTAATTAAGGACTACGGATTCACATCCCTCGCCATGATGGGGACAGTAGCTGCCGCTCTTATTATCCCGTTGCTTGTAGTCACGCGGAGTATTCCACCGCAGCCTGTTAAGGCCAAACAGCAAGCAGCAGCAAGCAAGAACATGGATAAGAAATCATCCATGTCCCGCATGCTGCTCCCTGCCATTCTTAATACGTTAATGTCTGTTACTTACGGTGGCGTACTTGGATTCCTTGCCTTGTTCGGTGATCAGAAGAGCCTCGGACAGATTGGGCTGTTCTTCTTGTTCATCGCCTTTACCGTTCTCATTATTCGCCCTATCTCTGGCCGAATCTTCGATCGTAAAGGTCCAATGCCGATCCTTATTCCTGGCGCATTAGTCGTTATCGCGAGCTTGCTCATTCTTTCCTATGCAGACTCCATGCCACTCGTTATAGTCTCTGCCCTGCTGTATGGTCTTGGCTTCGGCGCTATTCAGCCTACTACTCAAGCATGGATGCTGCGTGAAGCGCCGCCTGAACAGCACAGCAGCGCTAACAGCTTGTACTATAACTCCATCGACTTCGGGGTTGCTGCTGGCTCCATGCTGCTCGGTGTTATAGCGTCCGCGACGAATTATTCCGTCATGTATCGCTATTCGGCTGGAGTGATGGTCATTTTCTTGACTGTCTATCTCATTAGTGCCGCTGTTCAACGTAAGCGGAATAAAGCTGGCGTTGTCATAACTGCCAAGAATCAAGCAGTCTGAAATATCGCAAGCTGCTCATGAAGATCTGCCGATAAGGCATCTAATTCATTAGACACTTCTACAAGCTTCTCACTGATGGACAGCTGATTAGCCGTCAGGGCTGTCACTTCCATCGATGAGGCAGCAGACTGCTCCGATACCGCACTAACGTTACCGATGGTTAACACCAGATTCTGCTGCATGAGAGAAAGTTCCTCGATGGATTTGGAGGAGTCTGCAATTTCACGAATGACCTGCTTCATCTCACTCTCCATATGACCGAAAGTTCGGGCCGCTGTGTTGACCGCTTCACTCTGATCCTGCAAGATAGGCACTACTGCATGCAGCTCAGCTGCAGTGGCTTCCATCTCCTGCTCAATGGTTGCTGTCATTTCATTGACCATTACAATAGATTGCTTGGATTGCTCAGCAAGCTGTCTAATCTCCCCTGCTACAACCATGAACCCCTTGCCTGCTGCTCCTGAACGGGCTGCTTCAATAGCTGCATTGAGTGACAGAATGTTCGTCTGACGTGCAATAGCATTCATTACATCCAATAACTGACGGATAGACGCGGTACTCTTCTTCAATTGGTTGATCCGATCAACAAGAGCCCGCGATTTCTGCTCCGTGTCGTTCGTTAGGACGACTAGCTCAGTCATTTGAACAGCGGCTTCCGAGCTTGTCTGCTGGAAGCGATCCGAGGAATGATTCAAGCCGTTATTCGTAACTGCTACCTCTTCCATCGTCCGTTTAATCGTATCCACACTTTCTAGGCCTTTCTCTGCTTCATTGGCCAATTGCATCGCACCACCCGCAATTTGACCAGTGGCATTATTGATATGCTCGGAGGATTTACTCATTTCATTCGATACATGGATAAGCTCCTCTGCCCGCCCTTTAAGCAGCTTAGCTGAAGCATTCGTCCGAATGACCAAGCCGCTAATCTGAGTAAGCATCCGATCGAAGCTGCTGCTAAGACGAGCTATCTCATCACGACCCTTCCTAGAAGCACGCACCGTTAGATTGCCTTTCTCCGCTTGCTCCATTAATCCGCATATTTGCTCTAGAGGACGGGCAACCATTCTAACGAGTATGTATCCGATAAGAATAGCCACGATTGCTGCAATACCACACATCACTACCGTTAGCAGAAGGATGCTATCCGTTCTGGACAAAATATCCTCAAGCCATACGGAGCCTTCTACCGTCCACCCTGTAATACTCGATTGCTGTCTTACGACCAATTGTTCAGCTGTATATGGCGCTGCCTGCTCTCCGATCTGAATGCTCTCCGAGGAGCTGTACACAACCTGATTGCTGTCAGTTACAAGCGTGATGGCACCCTTCTCACCGAACTTCAGCTTCGCGAACGTATCCGCAAGTATTTGAACGGGGAATTCCATAATAATGAGATATTCAGAATCACGTTGATTCATATTTTTCAACAACCGTCCCATCGTGAACATCGGCTGTGAGGCGTAGCCGAACAATCCCTTAGACATGGAAGGAAGATAGATCGTTTCACCATCAGCTTCTATTACTTTATTGAGCTCTGCCTTCGTTGAATCATTAATTTCGGGTGAGCTCGCTCCAGATGTTGATACGATTCTCCCCATATCAAGTGATTTCGGGATGAGCCGAAGTGCTGCGATAGCCGGGTGGGATGCACGCATGCTCTCCAGCTGATCTCGCAAATACGTTTCTCTTGTGTTTTTCTCATTCCTATCCAAGTCCATCATACTTAGCTGCTTGAACTGCTCAAGTATCTCTTTGTCGACGAGCAATTGCCTGCTTAGACCCGAATAGGTCTCAAGCATCGCGTCCATCTTATCTGCAGCCAGATTAATCGTCTGCTGCTGTGCCTCAGCAACCTCGTCTGTAATAATTTGTTTGGATAATTGGAAGGAGCTAACGCCAAGCGCAGAAATAAGCAATACAATACTTAGAAATACAATTAAGAACAGCTTGGTCCCTACAGAATTACGAGGGTTTCTCCCGATTTTGAGCTTACTCATTACAGCCCATCCCCTTTTACGTTAATCTTGTTTTGTAAGCGCTTAATACTAGAACTATAATACTATAATTAATCTGAGAAGTATATCGTTTGCACACCAATATTTTGAAAATATTGCGTATAACTACGATTTTCATTTAAAACATGCAACTTTTTACCCTGTGATACTCAATTTTATACAAACGTTTGCACTAATCTGTCTAGCTCACTCTATTTAATTCCCTATCAGAATCAGGACTTTTCCCCTATCGATTTCAGGGCATTCCCCGAAATACAACCTGCGGCCGGAACGTTACGATAGGAATAACAAAACTTTTATACTAGGAGGCCACCATGTCACAAACCTTTAAGTTTAGCCTCGTCAAAAAAATCGTAACTGGGATTTCAGTTGTATCTGCTGTAACCTATGGCACAAGCGCTTTTTTTATTTTCGTCCTTCAAGATATCGCTGCCCCTTATTTGTCAGAATGGCTGTTCATAACCATTACCTTATTAATGGGTGTGTTCTGGACAGCCTTCCTAGGCTGGTTAGCCGCAAGAATGCTTGTTAAGCCCATCTCTCAAATGACTGCCGCCGCCGAGCAAGCCTCTGCCGGTAATCTGAAGGCTCAGATTGATCCGAGCAAATCCGATGACGAATTAAGAGCTCTCGGGCTTTCCTTTGGCAAAATGATGGGACATCTGGGAAGTGTCGTTGAAGGTATCGCCTCTTCTCATGAGCAGACCGATTCCTATACAACCGAGCTCAGTGATGCCATTGGCCACGCAGCGCATCATATTGAGAGCATTACCAACACCTCGGAACAGATCGCCGAAGGAGCCGAGCTGCAATCCGTCTCCACCCAGAGGTTATTCCGTTCTGTGGAGAAGATGAAGGGTAATTCAGCTAATATAGAGCAGCAAGCTGCCGCAGCTCGAGTGATTACGAACGATATGGTCTCATCCATAGCAGACAATTCCATACTGATTCAGTCTTTAGTCGATGGTGTACAATCCGTTGCAGATGCGAGTGAGCAATCCGCTCAGACTATGCAGAAGCTGAATGAGCAAGCTGAGCAGATTAACGGAATCTCTATTTTAGTAGGGGAAATTGCTGATCAAACCCACCTCCTTGCCCTTAACGCTTCTATTGAAGCTGCCAGAGCTGGCGAGCACGGCAGCGGCTTCGCTGTTGTAGCCGGCGAGGTCAAGAAATTAGCAGAGCAAAGCGGAGATGCCGTTCAATCCATCAAGCAGTTAATCGTACATATTCGTTCAGAGATCGACTCTGCTTCACGGCGGATTACGCTGCAAGCTGAATCCGCAAGACAAGAATCACAGCGAGGTGCAGCAGCGACAGCCGCTCTCCAGCATATGATCGGAACGACGGGCGAAGTTTCACGCGCATTCGATAACATATCCGATATGCTGTTCATTCAGGCGGAGCAAGTTCTGCTAACATTCCAGGAAGTGGCACAGATATCATCGGCGGCACAGTCCATCCATAATGCTGCCAAAGAGGTGTTCTCCTCCACTCAGGAGCAGACCGCGCTTATGGAGGAGATTGCTTCTGCATCTGACTTCCTCCGCAAGCAATCTTCATCGCTGAAGAATCAGATTGCATTTTTTGAACAGAAGGGTTAATAAATAACCTGACAATAGCAACAGACCAATACTCGATATAGAAGCATTGGTCTGTTTGCTAGTATTAATCCATAACGTTTACTAATCCCATGCCTTCGCTAACTTGTACCAATAAATGCTGTCCAGATGGCGACCAGGAAATTAGTTGTAACGGCTCATTGCTGCCCAGAACCTCCATTGCCCCATTGCCGTCCTGATCACTAACATACAGCTTTTCTACTGTTGACTCCTCTTTCGTATTCTCCACATGATAGGCAAGCCTGCGGCCATCCGGTGAAAAAGCATACTTCCGATATGAACCGTCGCCCTGCTCACTGTCTTCCCAAGCGGCAAACTGACTTAGCTCCCCGCTATGAACATCTAATAGGAATGCCTTTGCATCCTTCTGCAGAATAACCCTACCTGCTTTCTCTGAGAATACGACATCCGAGTAATTACCGTAATCACCTAGACCTTCGCCTAGCGGCTGTTCAGTCCCTTCAATCAGGTCAACCACATAGAGAGCTGTATAGTTAATGCTTACCCCTTCGTTGAATGCATGATCGACAATAAGCGTACGACCAGGCTCTAGCCAGCCTACAATCCTCCACACCTGCTGCTCAGGAAGCAGTGTCTGAGTTGTACCTGATGCAATATCATACCTCTTCAACAGCTGTTCAAAGCCTGAGCCATCCACAATGGTAGTACCTGTCCTGTCTATATAGACGAACTGCTTGCCGCCCTCCAGCCAATATGCGCAGCATTCCTGTGTTCCATGTGTCCAGTGGACGCGATCTGTTGTTCGTTTATTCTCCCCCCATATGCCATCCTCTTCATAGAGCAGGGTCCAGACCGGATTCTCCGATTGGGCTCTTGGACTGACCCTGTGTGTCTGCAGGTCAAGAGACAACCAATCGGTATCTGTTTCCTCTTCGTCATAATAGTTAACAGGAAAGGAGACAACATTCTCCTCCTCATCGAAGCTAATCGTCCACATATCCTGATCCGTTTCCCATAGCAGGTCTACTCTTTTACTAGTGAATGAATACTGTTTAATTTGATACAGCCCATTATCATCATCTCGAGTAATACCGACCATATCGGTATCCGATACCATTACATGTGCTATAAGCTCTTCGTCCATCGGCAAAAAATAAGCAAAGCTGCTCTGAGCAGTCTTATCATCAGCTTCAGGGCTAGTCGTGCTAGTCGTGCTAGTCGTTGCAGAGCTCTCCGGCTGTTCATTCGCTATAACTCCTAAATTTGAGGTTCGTTCATCATTATTGCTGCAACCGCTCATTACTAGAATGAACAGAATAAGGAGTGCTATTCGAGTTGATTTCATTCAGAATCCCCCCATTTCTATTTGAAATTATACCATATATAATGGAAAATGTTTCTCATAAGGTAGGATAATCCAAATGATAGCCGTAACTCTATTACGAATAAAAAAATCCTCGCAATAGTTAATGGGGGATTGCCATTGCCATCCCATCAACCATTGCAAGGATTTACTTCTTTCTAGTAAGTGATTGGTATCTATCATTCTTCAGTTACAGGGAATGTGAAATCGTTGATTTAACCGCGGATAGCCATCCAGCATACTGTCTATTCCGCTCGATCTCACTAATGGAAGGATGAAAGACTCGCTCTGACTTCTTAATTAACGAGATTTCCTGCTTATCCTTCCAGAAACCGACCGCCAGACCGGCCATAAAGGCAGCGCCAAGGGCTGTCGTTTCCTTGACCCTCGTACGTTCAACGGGAATGCCCAGCATATCCGCCTGATGCTGCAGGAGGAAGCTATTCGATACGGCACCGCCGTCAACGCTCAAACGGCTTAATGGCATCCTTGCATCCTCCTCCATTGCCCGTACAACATCCTTCGTCTGGAAGCTAAGCGACTCCAGCGCTGACCTTACGATATGCGCTCTCCCTGTCCCCCGTGTAATGCCGAATAGAGCGCCTCGTGCATTTGCATTCCAGTGCGGAGCCCCGAGACCAACGAATGCTGGGACTAAATATACACCGTCCGCTGATTCTACGGATTCCGCTAGCAGCTCGGTTTCTGAAGCATCTGTAATGATTCCAAGACCATCGCGCAGCCACTGAATAACACTTCCAGCCACAAATACGCTGCCTTCAAGCGCATACTGCACGGAATCACCAATTTGCCATGCAATCGTTGTAAGCAAGCCATGACCAGATACAACGGCTTCTTCTCCCGTATTCATAAGCAGGAAGCAGCCGGTGCCATACGTATTCTTCACATCACCCGCCCCGAAGCAAGCTTGTCCGAATAATGAGGCTTGCTGGTCTCCAATAGCTCCTGCAACTGGAACCTCTACTCCGCGTATTAGAGCTGTTCCATATACCTCACTGGAGGGCCGAACCTCTGGCAGCATAGCTGCAGGAATTCGCAGCAGCTTCAGCAGCTCCTCATCCCACTTCCTCGTATGGATGTTATAGAGCATGGTCCGTGACGCATTGGAGCAGTCCGTCACATGACGTTCTGCTCTTGTCAGCTTCCATATGAGCCAGCTGTCGATCGTACCAAACAGCAGCTCACCCCGCTCCGCCCTCTTAGCTGCTCCTTCAGTATGGTCAAGCAGCCACCGGATTTTTGATGCGCTGAAGTAAGGGTCGATTATGAGTCCTGTACGCTGCTTAATGACAGCTTCGTAGCCCGCTTCAACCCAGTCCTGACATAAGCGTTCCGTCTGCCGGCTCTGCCATACAATGGCATGGTGGATAGGCTCACCGGTATGCTTGTCCCATACGACAGTTGTCTCGCGTTGATTCGTAATGCCAATGGCTGCTACCTGCTCTGCCGTTACTTCGGCAACAGTAAGCAACTGTTCTATGAGTTCCATCGTAAGCGACCAAATTTCCTTTGCATCGTGCTCTACCCACCCTGGCTTGGGAAAATATTGTGTGAACTCACGTTGAACGATCGCCTTTACCTCACCGTCATGAGTGAACAGCATGGCACGCGTACTAGTCGTTCCTTGGTCAATGCTTAGCACATAGGTTTGTTCCATTATGATGAAAGCTCCTTTCCGTTCACTGTCGCACTGCGGCGGAACACGTAATAGAACAGCAGAGCGACAGGATGCTGCAGCAGCATTGCCAGCAGAATAGGCAATGTCGTGAGCGGAGTGAAGAACATACCTGCAAGCACCACTCCGACCGTATAATTACGGACACCGCCTGCATAAGCAATAGCAACAATTGAGTCATGACCCTTAAAGCACAATTTGCCAATAGCATAGCTAATGCAATAGCCGACAAGCATGACACCCAAGACAGCTATTACTATACCTACCGCCTTGCTCCCAATAGCACGCAGCGGCCCACTGATCGCCGCCGCATTAAGCGTAAGAACACCGTAAAGACAGAGCTTTCCGAGCAGCGAGGTGAACGGGAGAACTCTCCTTTGTGCGCTTCTACGACGAAGCCATTCTCCTGCTGCCATGCCAAGAACCGATGGCAGAACAACGAGCTTGATCAGGCTCCAGATGAGAGTGCTAGTCTCTAATTGGATTGACGAGCCTACAATTGCTGCCATAGTGACTGGCACTACCAGCGGGCTCAGCAGTGTGTCCACCGTCACCATGGACAAGATGAGCTCAATATTGCCCCGATTGTAATTAACCCAGAAGATCGAGGTTACACCAAGCGGCAGTAGCACTGCAATCGTAATGCCCACAGCTAGCTCCGGCTGCCCTGCAAACCAATATTTCGTTATACGGAATACAACGAGCGGGTACAGCAGATGCATCACTACTAAAAACAGCGTAAGCAAGCCCGGTTTTTTGAACAATCCGGGCAGCTTGCGGTAATCTGCTGTAAGCGAGGATAGAAACGTAATGATAATGAATAAGACCGGAGTAGCGATTTGCAGCTTACTAACGTTCGAACCTGCCATCATACCGATAAGCATAAACAGCGGCATAACGAGATAGATCCATTTCTCCAAAAATCTGTTGAGCTCGGTTGTTGCTGCTAAGGTGCCGCCGCTCATTACAGATTGAATACAACGATACGTTCTTCTGTCATTTCTTCAATGACGTACCTCGGACCTTCCTTACCGGTGCCGCTCATCTTTACACCGCCGTAAGGCATCGCATCAGCCCGGTAAGCAGAGGCATCATTGACTATCAATCCGCCAACCTCGATTTCTTTGGCTGCCTTCATCGCAATGCCAAGATCCTTCGTGAATAGTCCGGCTTGCAGCCCATAGCTGGAATCATTCACCTTCGCAATCGCCTCATCGATATCACTATACGTATCCACAGATACGACCGGACCGAACACTTCAAGGCGGCATACCTTCATATCTGCTGTGACATCAGCTAGAATAGTTGGACTGACGACTGCACCCTCTCGCGTACCGCCGATAACTAAGCGTGCACCTTGGCTGACTGCTTCGTTAATCCAGCTCTCCACTCGCTCTGCTTCCTTCTCGGCAATCATTGGGCCGACATCGGTTGTTTCATTAAACGGATCACCAACAGTCAGCTTAGCAGTCTGTGCTGTAAGCTTGTCCAAGAATAGATCCATAACGGATTCATGAACATAGACGCGTTGAACAGATATACATACTTGCCCTGCATTATTGAAGCTTTTGCCTGCCACCATCGCTGCTGCTTGGTCTAGGTTGCTATCATGATGCACGATGGTTGCAGAGTTATTGCCAAGCTCCAGTGCAACTTTGCGAATTCCAGCATGCTCTCGAATCCATTGGCCTACACGAGGGCTTCCTGTGAATGAGAACATGGATACATCCTGATTAGCAGTAAGCCACTCACCAATATCAGGACCAGAGCCTGTAAGAACGTTCAACCGTCCTGCTGGCAAGCCCGCTTCCACAAACAGTTCAGCCAACATAAGCGCTACGAACGGTGTGGGCTCCGCTGGCTTCAATACGACGCTGTTGCCCGCAGCAATTGCTGGACCAATCTTATGACAGACTAGATTCAACGGCACATTGAAAGGAGTAATAGCTACTACAACTCCAACCGGTACGCGAATTGTGAATGCCATTCGATTCTCGGAACCAGGAGACGCTTCGACAGGAATACCTTCGCCGTGAATTCGTTTGGCTTCCTCTGCGGATATGATTAACGTTTGTGCTGCACGGTCAACCTCTATTCGGGAATCTCGAATGGGCTTGCCGACTTCAGCAGCCATGACTTGCGCGAACGCTTCCTTGCGCTCTTGGAGCAATTGTGCAACCTTGGATAGAATCGTGTACCGCTCATATGGCGAAAATGTCTGCTTCATCGCTTTGCTTGCGGCCTCAACAGCAGCATCTGCATCCTCTTTATCCGCAACAGAAACCGTACCGACTACTGCCCCAGTATATTTGTTCAGCACATCCATCTTTTCCTGCTTGTTCACCCACAGATTGTTAATCAGCAGACCATAGTGTTTATTTTCTATTGTCATTGTTAGTTCCACCCCGTTCTTGTGATGTTGTAACCAGTCTACCTTGTTAGCTCAATGTCATACGTGTATTGATCACTGCGATATTTCGTTCTTGTATATTCGAGTGGCCTGTCATCGATACCGAAGCTGAGACGAGTCATTTCTAGAAGCGCCTCGCCACCTCGTATGCCTAGCATATCTGCCTCCAGCTGAGTAGCATTAATCGCTGATATATTCTCTTTTGCCCGTTTGATATATATATTGTTACTCTCTAGTATTTCATAATATTTGGCTGTGTTCAGGTCGCTCTTCATCAAGAGGTGACCAGCCCACTCAGGCCAGCAGCTCCGCTCAAAGGCGATCGGTATATCATTCGCGAACCGGATACGCTCAATTAGCAGCACCTGCTCGTTCTCAGGAATCTGTAGAATTGTTTTCTCGACATGAAGAAGCGTTGAGAATTCGGCCCGCAGCAACAAAGAATGGGGATTTAGACCACGCTCTACCACTTCCTCGGCGAACCCTTTCAGCTGCCCTAGATTTCCGATCAGCTTGCGGGATTTCACTATCGTTCCCTTACCCTGTCGTTTCTCTAGCAAGCCATCCTGGCAGAGCATATTGATGGCCTGACGAATAGTCGTACGACTAACGTGATACAGCTCCATTAGCTCTTGTTCAGTTGGAATCAACGTGCCTGGCTTCCATTTCTGATTCATAATGTTCTGGATCAGGATATCCCGAACTTGCTGATACAACGAAACATTCTTATTCGGATCAACGGAATCCGCTCTCATACTAAATTCCTCTTCCCATGTCGACAAATACATCCTGATGTGACAGGTAGATATGCCGCTCGCTAGTTTTCTTTCATTATAGCTGTTGCCCTACGAAAGATAAATGACAGGAATGCCAAGCATCCGTCCCAGTTCTTCCAACTCTTCTACGACATCTGCATAGACCATTGCAAAATGAGGCTCGGCACCAGCAAGCATAATTTTATCTAATAATGGCAGTACATTTGAATCCATACGTACAGTAACCGAGGTTCCACTGAAAGGCTGCGGCACATCAAGTGCTTCGCCCTTCATAATGATGAAGCGGAGTCCATCTGGCGTGCTGCCGAGCCTGAAGAGAGTTACACCTCCAGCTTTCAGTCCGAAATCCATGGCAAAGCCCATTTTGCGGTTCGGATGAACACCTGCTACGGCTCCTGTAGACGGATTAGCCAATGAGAATGCGCCTGCGCCGCAATGCCAGAATACAAAAGCATTACGTTCTTCATCTACGTGAACAAGATCGCCCAGATATGGTGCTTGTCCTTCGCTTAACTCACGTAACAGAAACATGGATAACGAGCCGTGAATATCAGATTCGCAGGCAGATACGATACCGATTTCCGTGAACTGGGATAACGTTGAGCAAGCAGCTGCACCGAAATCATTGAAAAATTCAGGCCAGCAGCGGAATGCCATTGCCTCAACGCCCTTACCTTTAATCTGGTTCTCAATATAAGAGTAGAATTGCGCGAACTTGCGAACCGATTCATCGGATCTATTCAGACCGACAACCTGTTTCTCTGCACGATCAACGGCAGCCTGCCACTGAGATTCTTCAAGCTTAACACTTTCACGGAACGCCTCTTGCAGATCAAGCTTCAGAATACTCACACCAAGCAGCTGCTCAAGCGCATTCTCATCCGCTCCTGAGAAGAAGAAGCCCGGAGGGTGATCACCAACGACTCCAACTTTCATCTCACGAAGTCGCTTCATAGCTCGGCATACACGCAATTCCTTCTGCATCAAATGCTGCAAACGCTCTTCATCCGGGTTGCCGAATAGAAAGGCAAAGGGGCGACGAAGATTCATCAGCACATTGGATGTGCTATTGCCGCCGGTCAGTGAGTTCAAGCGTAGACGGCCGCCGACACTCGGCTCACGAACCGACCACACGATGACAGGCTCTGAGCGAAGTTCTGATGCACGGGCAATGAACTCCCCGTCTGCGAACGTCACGCTCTGATAGACAATGGCATCAACCGTCCTGTCCTTATGCAAGTTCAGGAATGCCTCCATTTCTTCCACAGAAGTCAGCAGCCCCTCCGGTTCCAACACCTCTGCACCCAGCTCCCCAAGCCAAGCCGAGGTTTGTGCGTGTACGGCATTTGCAGCGTCGAGATCAAACGTTTTGCGGGCTATCGGCAAATAAATGATGCTCAATGTCATATTCATCATACCTACCTTTTAGAATTCATAATATGGTTTGGATAAGCACAACAGCTTCTCCATCGCAGTACTTTATAGATGAGCTAACTCTTGAAACAGCTCTTTGTATGCTGACGCTTTCCGGTAAAAGACTGGAGGTTGTCCCAATGGTGCAGCAATAACCACTTCGCAGCCACCTTCGTATACTTCACCTGTCCATAGATGAACCCAGCGGTCAGGCGGCAAATAAACACTCCAATCCGTACGACCTTCCTCATGAACGGGTGAGACTAGCAAATCCTGTCCGTACAAATAGCTGTACTGCTCCGAATAGGATTGCGTATCCCCTTCATAATGCATGAATAGCGGACGCTGCAGCGGAATACCTCGCTCTGTGTTCAGCTTCACTAGATTCTTCGTATATGGAGCCAGCTGAACATATATATTCGTCATCCTGGCGAAATGCTCCAAAGTCTCGTCATCGCTGTCGAACTGCCAGCAATCACCCGGCCGATTGCCTTCATGCGTTCGCATAACTGGCGTGAATGCGCCCATCTCAGCCCAACGCATGAACAACTCCTTGGATCGCTTGTTGCCATGAAGGCTTGTATAGCCGCCGATATCACTATGGTGAAGGCCATTACCCAGCATGCCTGATGACAGTGCCGCCGGGATTACAGAAGCTAGCCCATCATCCAGCGTCCAGTCGACGCTTTGATCGCCGCCCCAGAGTAGCGTACAATATTTCTGTGTTCCGGTATAACCGGCACGCATGAAGTAGACCGCCTCGCCCAGCTTGCCTGCTTCCTCAACCGCTTCATAATTGATTTTCGCCCATAGAACAGGCCATGCATTATGCATTAGCTTAGCGGACTCCCCGCTGTGGAGTACGACGTCAATTGGCAAATATTCGCCGAAATCAGCCATCCAGCCATCCAGACCGAAGTCGAGCATATTCGTCTTGATTACCGACTTATACCACAAGCAAGCATCCGGATTCGTGAAGTCTACAATGCCGCAGTCGAATTCGCCGAAATCCACACAATATACATCGCCTTGCCCATTGAGAGCCAAATAGCCATGTTCCTTGGCGTGAGCAAATAGGTCACCTTCAACTACTACATATGGGTTAATATAGCCGAGAAAACGGATACCCTGCTCCTTCCACTTCGGAATTTTCTTATCAAGCTCTGGGTATTCCTGTGGATTCCATTTCCAATTCCAATTAAGCCGTTTGCCGAAGGACGTAATTCGCTTGCCTTGCCAATCCTGGCACCAGATTCCACCAACCTTGACGCCTTTGTCCAAGACACGAGTCAGCTTTTCCTCTACCACTTCAGTTCCGCCTTGGATTCCAAGCCATACGCCGTTATAGGTCCAGTCCGGAAGCTCAGGCTGGCGTCCGAACAATGCGGAGGCCCGTTCCGCCAGCTGCAAGTAAGTGGGCTCTACTGCAAACCATATGCTGCGTGGGACTTCCCATACCTGTAGCTCGTGGAACGAAGCTTGACGGAAATCAAAGTCAGCGTATGCTGTCGTATCAACATGCAGCAAATATTTGCGACTGGAAATAAAAGTCGGCTGGGGATAATTCGTGTTGTAGTAATCTCCGCCGGCTCTATCGAGTACATCTGCTTGCCATGTAACATAAGTGTTCTTATTACGCCCAACACCTGGTTCACTTGTCCATAATGGGAAGTTCTTGCCGCGCATATTCAGATGGGACAGCTGTTCTCCACAGCCGAATACCATCTCTTCCTGCTTCGCAGCGACTCGCAGCCAGAATCGGTTAATTGCAGCAGAATGGTCTTTCACAATATCTAATTTCAAGAAAGCAGGGTCTTCGGCGCTATGGACTACGCGTAATGTAAGGAGGGAGGATGCGTCTTCCGTCGCCGAGAATGCAATTTCAGTAACGCCCTGGTGAGTCCGTACTTTCGTGAACCGAAGAGCATTGCGTTCTATAACATAGTCGCGGATATCGAAGTTGCCGCGGTACATGTCCATTGTCTCTTCGCCCCAGCCGACAAAAAGCAATGGATTGTCCGCTGTGTGGCGAAGCAATACCGTTCCGTCAAGCTCCAATTCAAACCCTCCGCCGCCAAGCTCGCGGAGCTGCCAGCTGTTGCTTAAGACATTACCCATTCCCGATGTCCTCCTCATTCTGATAGATGACTCTCACATTAGCCCCTTCGATGCCGGGATAAGCTCCCTTGTCGATCAACAGCTTGCGCTCTGGGTGAGCGAGCAGCCATTTGTTGCGCATGAATAACAGCTTATCCTCATCATTGCCGGCTGTAACAGTCCCAGCAAGCGGTGTATTCGTACCCGCAGTCAGCACCACGATGCAGCGGAATCCTCCATCCTTCGTCTTGCACGGTGCAAAATGCAGCGTCGTAGGATAAATCTCAATTGCGGTACCACGCGGAACGTAGAAGGCCTCCGCCTTCTCCGCCGCCGCATAGCTGCTTGCTTGAATATCCTGAACGCGTCCCAGCAACAGCACAATGTCATCAGCCGCCACATTAATTTCACTGCATTTGTGATATTCAAGTCCGTTAAGATGAGAATTACGTCCGTTGCAATAACCGATCTGGATCGGCATGCCGCCATAATGGCGGGACTCCAGCTCACTCCGAATAA
This sequence comes from Paenibacillus xinjiangensis, assembly GCF_059686975.1. Lineage (NCBI taxonomy): Bacteria > Bacillati > Bacillota > Bacilli > Caryophanales > Paenibacillaceae > Paenibacillus > Paenibacillus xinjiangensis. Next base: position 15,120 of record NZ_JCAALS010000004.1, read on the forward strand.
CGAGCTGCTCCATAGCTTCATCTGACGCTACATAAATATTGCCTTCCTCAGGAATTTGTCTGTCTTGCAGCTCAGTGAGCAATTCCTCCCACTCGTATCCTTCTACAATTCGACCGTATGGAATAAATGCATCCGAATGTACGGACAATAATTTCAAATGTGGGTTGCACTGCTGCAACCGTTGCAAGTTCACCATATCTGCCTCCTGAGTACTTACTAGACGGTCGTCTCATCCCATGCTTTGCGGAATACACCAAGGCCATAGTCTGTGAAGGGATGCTGCAAGCTAGCTTTATAGACATCGAACCCACAAGTAACAATATGAGCGCCGGCTTTTGCCGCATCAACAATTTGTTTACCATTGCGCAGAGCAGCGACAATTACTTCGGTCTCGTAACCATAGTTTTTATAAATACTAACGATATCCGTAATATAAGCGTTCGTATCCTCACCGCTATTCTCTTTCCAGCCTACGAACGGCGATACGAACTTGGCACCGATACGTGCCGGCTGCAGAGCTTGGGATGGAGAGAACACAAGCGTAACATTCGTACGGATTCCTTCAGCCTCAAGCTCCTTGGCGGCGATCAGCCCTTGCTCAATACAAGGAATTTTTACGATAAAGTTAGGAGACAGCGCTGCAATTTTCTTGCCCTCCGCAACCATAGTCGCGGCATCATCGAGATGTGGATTGATTTCTGCTGAGATAGGGAAGTCATTCACTCCAGCAAACTCCGAGCCGAGCTCTCCTAGTACAGTTAGAAACGGCTTACCGCTGAGCTGGATATGGCGAGGGTTTGTCGTAACCCCATCGATACCCCAGTTTTTATATGCATAACGAATTTCCTCGATTTTGGCACTGTCTAAAAAGTATTTCATGTTAGTTTCCCCTTCCAATTCGTATAATTTAGTAAGATTTTATAAGGAAATGCCGGCCTATCCTTTAACTGAGCCAGCGGTGACACCTTCAACAAAATAGCGTTGCAGCAACAAATACGCGAGGACCATTGGGACGGAAGCAACGATTACTCCTGCGAATATCATCGGGAAATCCGTAATAAATTCCCCTTGGAATTGCAGCAGGGCGAGCGGCAGCGTCTTCTTGTCATTCGAAGTGATGAACAGCAATGGATACAATAAGTCGTTCCATACCATAACGCTGAGGAAAATCCCTCCCGCCGTGATCGATGGCATGGAGACCGGAAGCACGATTCGGAAATACATGCGCCATTCCCCAGCTCCATCAATGGAAGCAGCTTCATAAAGCTCACCTGGCAGCTGTCTCATAAATCCAGTAATAATGAACATTGCCGTCGGCATAAATACTGCAATCGAGACTAGAATGAGTCCGAATCGGTTGTTCGTCAGCCCCAAATCATAAACAAGAGAGTAAATCGGGATCATGTTAACCTGTGGCGGCACCATCATCCCAGCAACGAACAAAGCGAATATCCCCATCGACAGCCAACTATTCATTCGAACAACTGCATAAGCAAGCAGACTGGAGAGGAATAGAATCGCTGCAACGGTTACGACTGTAACAATGACACTGTTAATGAAATAGGTCCCTAGCGAGTATTCCGTTAGCATTTTCCAATAATTATCAAATATAATCTCTTTCGGCCATCCAATTGGATGAGTGAACAGCTCTGGGGTACTCTTAAATGAAGCAAAGACAACGATAGATAACGGTACAACGATTAACAGTGCGAACGCTGTCAGTAGAACCCAACGCAAGGTCGATGCTCCAGCGCTTTTCTTGGTGTTTATCATCTACAATTCACCTCCTGTATGAGCTGTCGGTTAGACGGCGCGGTTCCCTTTCAATAGTCGGAACTGCACGAACGTAATTAAACCGATAATCACCATAAACACCATTGAAGCGGCGGCAGCATAGCCGAATTCCATACCTTGGAAAGCTGTATGATAAATGAAGGTGGACAAAATTTCGGTCGAATAGGCCGGTCCGCCTCCAGTCATCGCATAGATCAGGTCGAACGCTTTGAACGATTGAATGGTCGTATAAGCAGCTACCATCGTCGCCGCTGGTGCTACAAGAGGCCATGTTACAAAGCGGAATACTTGCCAACGATTGGCACCTTCTAGATGAACAGCTTCATATAACTCTTCAGGAATAGCTTGCAGACCGGCGATAAAGATAACCATCATCTGGCCTGTGTGTGCCCAAATCTGTGTAAATGCGATGGAGTAAATAGCAATCTGCGGATCTCCTAGCCAGCTCTGTCCAAGTGCTCCCAGACCGAACCAATCGAGAACCATATTGACCATACCTACGTTCGGGTCGTACATGAACGCCCAGATGAACGCAACGGATACAGACGATACAATGGTTGGAAAAAATAATAATGCTCTCAAATAAACGTTAATCTTCGAATTTTTTACCAGCAATAGTGCAAATAACAACGACAGGCTTGTCTGCAGCACTACAACTGTGAACATGAACTTCATGTTGTTCCCGAACGCTTTGTGGAACACTGTATCCTTCGCCAGATGGATATACTGGTCGAACCCCACATAATTGTAGACGGGGTTAATCCCGTTCCAATCCGTGAACGACAGCTTCAAGCCGTTAATCGTAGGATAGATAAAAAACAACAAGTAAAGTAAGGTACCCGGCAACAAAAACACATACAGGAGCTTGCTCCTCTTCACTTTAGCACTCCTCCCAGCTGACGGCCTTTAGGAGGGCGAGCCGCATAAGAGGCGGCTCGTCCAGCCGATTCAGCATTATTTTTTCAAATTCTGATCTACAATAGCTTGCGCTTCCTTGGCAGCTGCAGCAGGTTCCTTGCCTGCAAGTACACTCTGAATCGATGAGACTACAGCTTTCTCAATACTGGAATTGGATATCAGGTAACGCGGCTGGAAACGTGTCTTTTTGCTCATCCACTCTGCACTCTCCTGCAGCTCTTTGGTTGAATACGTTACACCCTCGACGGTTACTAGCTGTCCTGTTTCATTCGCATACTTAGATGCAACCTCCGATTTGCTCAGGAACTCAATGAATTTCTTCGCTTCTTCCTTATGCTTGGATCTTGCATTGACACCAAGCATAAAGGTCGTTGTGTGAACACCTTCGAATACGGCTTCATCTTTTGCAACTGTAATCGGTGCCAATAAGCCTTGCTCTAGATCCGGGTTCTGCTGAATGTTCGATGACATCATATAAGAACCCGTTGCCAGCATAGCGGCTTTTTCCTGAGCGAACAGCACACTTGCTGTATCCTTCTTCGTACCAAGCGATGATTCTTGGAAATAGCCTTTATCATTCAGCTCTTTGAATTGCGTGAGCGTCTTAACCCACCAATCGTCGGTTATTTTAGCCTCGCCGCTTTCGACCTTGGCCCAAATATCCTCATCGGTATTATTGTTCATCATCATCGTATTCATGAATTGTCCTGGACCAATATCTGCACCTGGGAAGGCGATCGGGATATATCCGTTATCTTTAAGCTTCTGAGCTGTCTCCAGGAAGCTGTCCCAATCAGCAGGAATATCTAGCCCTAGCTTTTCGAAGATCTTCTTGTTGTATACGGGCTGATTGTAGACTAGTTGATAAGGAATAGCATACTGCTTGCCGTCTGTTTGTCCGGCTTCGATTAAGCTGGCGGTGAAGTTCGTTAGAAAGCTCGAGCCGCTTATATCCTCATACAAGCCAGCCTCTTGGATGCTGTCATACTGTGCTCCCGGGTAAGCAGCGAACACATCGCCAGAGGAGCCGTCCAGCAATTTGGATTGAGCAGAAGCCAGATATTGCTCCGAAGGGAATACATTCATCTCTACTGTGATACCTGGGTTTTCCTCCTCAAACTGGCTAATGAGTTCATTGAACACCTTCGTGTCTTCACCGCGCCAATGAATAAAGCTGAGCTTAACGTCCTTGCCGTTCGAAGAATCTCCATCGGTAGCACTCTTGGACCCGCAGCCCGCAAGCATCCCCAGCGTCAACAAACTCGACAGTGCAATCGCAAACCATTTTTTCATACTCATTCCCCTTTACCAAGATGATCTTCAGCATAGTATTTCCTTAACTCAATCCATTTCTTTCTTCTTTTTTAATTTGTAGTATCGTCTAACAAATTCATCACGATCAATTGAAATATGTTTTTCTGTAAAGGCACTCAATTCGTCGTGATGTATTTTGAATTATACCTACCTTTATGTGAAAGCGCAATCATTTTTTTTGAAGGTTGTTAAAATTTACTGTCGAATTCACAGGCGTATATAACGGTCGTGGCTTGAGGACCTTATCGTTCAAACTACACTAAAGGAGATTAATTGAATGGATACAGTCGATTCTATTCGCCAAAAGAAGAAGAAGACTCACGAGTACTGCTACGACAATACAAATTGTTCGAACAAAGCATGTGGCTGCATAAGGCCGTCAAGACAGTTAAGCACAGCATTATCGGCTCGAGGGGCGCTGGAACACCGATTATGTTGCACAAAGGTCAGTATTATGGGCTGGAGGGGCGCTGGAACACCGATTATGTTGCACAAAGGTCAGTATTATGGGCTGGAGGAGCGCTGGAACACCGATTATGTTGCACAAATGTCAGCATTATCAGCTAAAGGAGCGCTGGAACACCGATTATGTTGCACAAAGGTCAGCATTATTGGCTAGAGGTGCGCTGGAACACCGATTATGTTGCACAAAGGTCAGTATTATCGGCTCGAGGGGCGCTGGAACACCGATTATATTGCACAAAGGTCAGCATTATCGGCTGGGGGTGCGCTGGAACTCCGTGGTAACAGAAGGTATTATAAGAAATTATGGTTATAGCTTTATCAATCTTGGATATGTATCCATGAGGAGGATACTGGCGCTGACGCTGTGTATGTTCACTCTCCGAATCCGAACGCCGCCAGCTTTCCACTACACTTCGACTTCATACAATGGAATTGCAAGCTCCCAACTACATTTGGCGACCTTGTTGACTTGTCGCTTTATGATGTCGGTTACTATGAGTCGAAGTTTGAACGTATTTACTCCATTCAATCCAACACCATCCGAATCTTATTATCATAAGGATGATCGCTAGAAGCTACATAGTGAATAAGCTAACATCACTTGTGCATCGATGTTAGCTTGTAGTATGAATTAATCTAGGGTAACGCTATGTCTTATTATAATTTTATACCAGCTTGTCCAAACGATATGTATAGCTGCAAAATGTGCATTTAAACAGTACACCTGACTCCCCAACAATGAAGGACATCCTCTCATCATCCTCAATCTCGATATATTCTCTTCCATTCTCATCTCTGTCCCCTGTTGCAAAAAGCGAAGTTTTGTTGCCACATTCGCACTCAAATGTCATAACCATTCTTTTTTTCCTCTTTTCTTGTACATTTTTCACATAAAGCTTGACAATGATACAATTTGTATCATAAATTACTTATAGCGGGATCTGATTCTTTCGTACCATAACACCTTTTTTTTGGAGTAAGGAGTACTAATAATGACTATGGGAGATCGCTTGAAGGAGCTTCGCGTGCAACGAAGCTTATCACAAGAAGCCGTTGCTCGTACAATCGGAATTACGCGATCCGCTTACAGCCATTATGAGATTAACAACCGTCAACCCGTTTATGAAACGTTGATCAAGCTTGCCGCCTTTTTTCAAGTGTCGACCGATTATATTATTGAAGGCGAATCGCGTCATACGGACCCAACATTGACTGTGGAAACAATCGAAATATTCAGGCTGCTAAGCAACATGGATCAAGACAAACGCAAGGCGTCCATCGACAAAATGCTAAGTATCATTAAAGAGGCAGAGTAGCCGCTGTCATTAGGACATGCGGCTCTTAAGCCATCTTGAATGGATGAGAATCATAATGAAGCACAACACAGCCAATCCCGCCGCATATCCGCCAATGATATCTGTGGCATAATGCACTCCGAAATACAAGCGTGATATTCCCATAAGGAGAGTTAGAGCCACCGCAGCGCCAACTGCTGACAGCTTGGCTGACCGACTGAGTCCGGCTTCTCTGCAATATAATGAGGCTGCCAACCCATACAATACGACAGCTAGCATCGCATTAGCGCTCGGGAAGCTCGCACCGTCCGCTGCAATTCCCCAAGCACCGAGGGGTCTATCGCGATCAATACCATTCTTAATGACCGTATTGACAACATAGGCAAGTAATACGCCGCCGATTATCGGTAACGCTTTCACTATACCTGCCCGCCACATGAACCATACGGTTAGTGCAAGTGTGATCATAATAATACCTACAGTTGAGCCTATGGATGAGATGAAACGAAAAAAAGCTGTCCAAAAATCATTATGTATCGTAAGAAATGACTCCGACACCTTGCGATCAAGCGCTAATGACGCTCCTTCGCTTACTAATCTTGCTATTATAATGAAAATAATAGCACTTACTGCCAACCCTGATGACCAACCGATACTAAATTTACGAATATTACCCGCCTCCAATTGCTTCAACTTGCTTGCTTCGTTATAATTAATCGTTGACTTCATTATAATACAAAACTCACACCAAGGAAGGATTACTATAACATGTATCTAGCAAATAAATGGACGGATTATGAGGTAATTGATACAGGAGGCGGCGACAAGCTTGAGCGCTGGGGCTCTCATATTCTCCGGAGACCAGACCCGCAAATCATTTGGCCTATCGTCAAAGAAACAGGAATGTGGAAGCAAGTAGACGGCCATTATCACCGCAGTGCATCTGGAGGAGGCCAATGGCAGCTGAGCGATACGCTTCCTGAGAGATGGACGATCTCTTATGGTGAATTGAAGTTCCATATTAAGCCAACCAACTTCAAGCATACGGGACTATTCCCTGAGCAAGCGGTGAACTGGAGCTGGATGATGGATAAGATTCGAAGTGCAGGACGTCCTATCCGCGTACTCAATCTGTTCGCCTACTCGGGCGGAGCTACCGTAGCTGCTGCTGCTGCTGGCGCAGACGTTGTACACGTAGATGCGGCGAAAGGCATGGTTCAATGGGCCAAAGAGAACGCTCAGCTCTCAGGCTTAGAGAATGCACCTATCCGTTATATTACGGACGATGTATTCAAGTTTGTACAGCGTGAGCAGCGTCGTGGACGCCAATATGATGCCATTATTATGGACCCGCCATCCTATGGCCGTGGACCGAACGGAGAAACCTGGAAGCTGGAAGAGAATCTATATCCTTTCCTCGAGTTCTGTACAAGCATCTTGTCCGACAACCCGTTGTTCCTGCTGATCAATTCGTATACAACCGGTTTGTCCCCTTCTGTCCTGCATAACCTGCTGCATATGACGATGGGTCGCAAATTCGGCGGCGAGATCAATTGTGGGGAAATTGGACTGCCGATTACACAGACTGGCCTTAATCTGCCTTGCGGCATTCTTGGGCGCTGGGAGTCTCTATAATGAACGGCAATCGTTCGAACACCCCATCAATACCTGTCCTTTACGAGGATAATCATCTGCTTGCTGTCGTGAAGCTTCCGGGCATACCTTCGCAAGAGGATGAGACCGGTGATCCCGATATGCTGACGCTGCTCAAGCAGGATCTCAAAGAGCGCCATAATAAGCCCGGCAATGTATTCCTCGGGCTTGTTCACCGACTGGACCGTCCAGTCGGTGGCGCAATGCTGTTCGCCAAAACGTCGAAGGCTGCATCTAGGCTCTCTGAAGCTGTCCGCAGCCGTTCTTTTGGCAAAACCTATATGTGTATCGTTCATGGTCGACCTCCCGCAACACATGCTCGAATTCGCCATTACATCTTGAAGGATACGAAGCGCAATCAGGTCACTGTATACAATGCTCCTGTTCCTGAGGCGAAGGAAGCTATTCTGGAATACCAGGTTACTGCACAATCTGGAGGCTACTCCCTAGTAGCTGTCCTGCTCCACACAGGAAGGCCGCATCAAATCCGTGCACAGATGGCCCATATTGGATGCCCACTTGTCGCTGACCGCAAATATGGGGCTCCTCCAACATCTTCTGTCAGTGATATTGCCCTATGGTCGACATCTGTCTCCGTAGCTCACCCGATAACAAAAGAAGCGCTTCTCTTCCGCTCCACCCCTTGTGGCTCACCAGCATGGTCATGGTGGACGGCTGACCAGTTGGAAACGGCATCCACCATATACGTAAAGGAAGGGTCTAATCCGCATGCGCCAGAAGCGTAAGAAGCGCTACGCCTTCGGCTTCCTTCTCCTGTTGTTTGCAGCATCAGGCATGCTGATCTTCATTGCCGTACTTGCAGGCGGTGATGAGCTCTCCTTCTGGTCTAATCGGCCAGATTCGGAGTCAGCGATGAGCAGCCCCACCACAGCTGCCATAAGCCCTACAGCAGAGACTGAGACGCCAGAGGCCACATTACTTACGACACCCGATCCTCCCCAGCCTACTCCAACTCCAGAGCCTCAATATTCCGAGGCTGTGTGGATTGCTGCTGGTGATGTCATGATGCATAAGCCCCAGCTTCCTGGTGCGTATAATGCCAAGGAAAAGACCTATAATTTCGATCCTTTTTTCGCAGAAGTAAGTTCTCTGCTGAGGAGCGGTGATTGGGTCATGGCGAATCTAGAGACACCTGTTGCCGGCAGCTCCTTCGGCTATACAGGCTATCCCAGCTTCAACGCTCCGCTGCAGATATTAGATGCCTTGGAGAAAGCCGGCTTCAACATTGTAACGAATGCGAATAACCACTCCTTGGATAAAGGGGAAAAAGGGGTCCGGCTGACGCTTCAAAATTTGAAACAATATTCATTCACTCTCAAAGGAACAGCTGAGTCGCAAGAGGAAGCCGATCAACACGTCATCGTGGAGCATAATGGCATTAAGATGGGATTGCTCGCTTATACTTATGGGACTAATGGCATTCCATTGCCTGACGGTAAGCCCTATCTGGTTTCTCTAATTGATGAGAGCCGAATCATTGAGGACATTCATGCGTTAAAGGCAGCAGGAGCAGACTTTGTGACTATTGCCCTTCATTTTGGAACAGAGTATGAAACGAAGCCGAACGCAGATCAGATGAAGCTGGCAAGAAAGCTCATAGCTGAAGGGGCAGACATTATTGCAGGCTCCCATCCGCATGTTATACAGCCTTACGAGGTTCTGGAAGCGACTGATTCTGATGGATCAGTTAGACGTGGACTTATCATTTATTCATTGGGGAATTTCATCTCGAATCAACGCGGAGATACGAAGGATTACGGGGCAATCTTCAAGGTTCTAATACGTAAAAATCTAACGAGTGGCGAGATCGAGCTTGGTGAGATTGAAGCCATTCCAACTTGGGTTCATCGATATGAGCAAAACAGCAGCTATAAGTATAGAATTCTACCGGTTGAAGAGACACTTGCCATTAAGGAAGACAGTCTGTTGACGAAAGCCGACTACGATAGGTTGGATAATACTCTGCAGCTGCTACGCGGCCGGCTTAACGCTATGATTACTACTCCTTCTAATCCTTAAGCATTAGCAACTTTACCTAACAAATATACTAGCAATTGCTGATTATGTGCGGATATACGGTCCAGCGCTTCACCTATTAACTTTGAACGAATTTCACTGCCGCGCTGGGCTTCCGCCTTCCCCTTCTCCGACACAGACACCCATACAATTCTTCGATCATTATCATCTCTTGTACGAACAATTAATTCATTACGCTCCATACGATCAAGCAGTGTAGTAATAGCTGCTGGTGTAGTAGACAAAAACCGGAGCAAATCCGATGGCTTCATCGGCTCATGCTGCAACAGAATTTCAAGCACATTCAGTTGACCTTCTGTTAATGGAGCCAGACCATCTTCCAGACTGATCTTCCATTCTCTTGTCATCTTTGTCCATAATCGAGTAAATTCTTCAGAAACCATAACGACACCCGCTTCCTGTCCCATTTTCTCCATATTCCTTATTATACCATTCACCTATGTCGAATAAAAGGTTAATGCAATTAATAATTTGAGTCATTAATCGATATAATTCCGAACATTTTGACAAGAGTAGACATACAATGAGCGTAGGCACCTGACTATTTTTTCAATCCAACTCCCCCATGCTACCCTTGAAGGAGTGATCCCGATGGATGACCACAAAGCCGAAATCATTCGTAAAATTAAAGCTTATGGCATAATAAAAGACCCACAATGGCTGGACCGCCCGGATGAGCTGGTCCCATTGTGGGTTATGCTTGACGCCTTACTTCAATTAATCGAGCGATTCGACCCGCCTAATCGGCCTTATGATTAATAGAGAGCGCTGAACGTACAAATATAGAGGTAATCACATCATTCTTCTCGACCGGAAGTAATGAACGCCCGAAGGATTTCCGGTCTTCAATTGGCGCTTTCTCGGAGGAAGCTGCAAGCTTCGCACCAGAAGATGTAAGCGCCACAATATCTAGTGCTTCCTTGCAATAGAGGGCAGATGCCAGTACAGCACCGTTAGGCTTCACACGCTTGCCTTCTTTGAACTCGAAGGTCTGGACGCCCTTGCCGCCTCTGCCCTGAACCGGATAGTCCAGCAGCAGTGTCCGCTTGGCATAACCGATATCCGTCACGACGAGCACTTCCCCTTCATCATCGGATACCCATTCTGCTGCAATGAGCTCATCATCCTCTTTGAGCTGTATACCACGTACACCGCCTGCTACACGGCCCATGGTATTCACTTCACTCTCCGCGAACCGAATACTCATTCCCTGCTTGCTCACGAGCAGCAATTGCTTCGTACCGTCACTCAGTGCAATACGGATTAGCTCATCACCCTCAGCTACCTTAGCAGCTGCGATAGCAGTCGAGCGTGTAGTCGCATAATCCTTAAGCTCTGTACGCTTCACTTGACCGCGCTTCGTAACGAATACAAGCGATACACCGGGCAAGTTGAAATCTTTAATCGGTATAATGCTCACGATGGAGTCATCCTTAGGTATCGGTACGATATTAACGATAGCAGTTCCGGTGTCCTTCCATTTAAACTCTGGAATTAGGTGAACAGGAAGCATATAATAGTGGCCTTTTTTCGTAAATAATAATAGATTCTCAATCGTATTTACTTCATATAGGCCGCGGATGACATCACCATCCTTGACTCCTGCTGTATCCAGTTCCCCACCTGAACGCGTGAAGGACAGCATGCTTGTACGCTTAATATAACCCTCATGACTGAGTGTGACAAGAACATCCTCTGGTGTGACCATAACCTCCAGGTTCACCTTCAGCTCCTCGACCTCGCCACGAATATCTGAACGACGATCAATACCGTACTTGTCACGAATTTCGATCAGCTCATCCTTAATGACACCCATCAGCTTCTTATCGCTGTCTAGAATCGATCTCAGGTAAGCAATCTTCTTCATCATTTCCTTGAGCTCTTTCTCAAGGGACGTAATCTCAAGATTCGTCAGTCGGTACAGCTGCAACGTAAGAATGGCATCTGCTTGGCGTTCGCTGAAATCAAACTTCGCGACTAGATTATTCTGGGCGTCAGCACGATTCTTCGAAGCTTTGATCGTTGCAATAACCTCATCCAGCAAATTCAGCGCTTTGGCAAGACCTTCAACCACATGCGCGCGATCTTCTGCCTTCTCAAGCTCATATTTCGTCCGATGCGTAACGACTTCCTTCTGATGATCAATGTACGCATTCAGAATCTGCTTAATGCCGAGCTGTTGCGGCGTTTTGTTGACAATTGCCACCATATTGAAGTTATAGGTCACTTGAAGATCGGTCTTCTTCAGCAAATACGCTAGAATTCCGTTCGCATCGGCTTCCTTCTTCAATTCCACTACGATCCTCAAACCGTTCCGGCCGCTCTCATCCCGTACCTCTGCAATGCCTTCGACCTTCTTCTCTAGTCGAATATTTTCCATTGCGGTTACAAGACGCGATTTCACTACCTGATACGGAATTTCCGTAATCGTAATCTGTTGGCGTCCACCGCGCATATCCTCGATTGTAACCTTGGAGCGATGATGAATTTTGCCTTTCCCCGTTGAATAAGCATCGCGTATGCCATCTTCGCCCATAATAACGCCGCCAGTCGGGAAGTCCGGACCTTTCACAATCTGCATCAGCTCATCTAGAGTCAGCTCAGGACGCATCATGAAGGCGATACAAGCGTCGATGATCTCCCTAAGGTTATGGGGAGGAATTTCCGTGGCAAAGCCGGCAGAGATGCCGCTAGTCCCATTAACGAGCAGGTTGGGATAGCGCGATGGCAGCACGACCGGCTCCTTGGTGGAATTATCGAAATTATCCTTGAACATAACCGTGCGTTTGTCAATATCACGAAGCAGCTCCATCGCAATCGGCGATAGCCGTGCCTCTGTATACCGCATAGCCGCAGCTGGATCATCGTCCATCGAGCCCCAGTTGCCGTGGCCGTCTACGAGTACATGACCCATTTTCCACGGCTGCGCCATTCTGACCATACCTTCATATATGGAAGAATCTCCATGCGGGTGATAGTTACCCATGACGTCCCCTACCGTCTTTGCAGACTTGCGGTAGGCCTTGTCAGGGGTATTGTTAGAATCGTACATGGCATATAGAATACGCCGCTGTACAGGCTTCAAGCCGTCGCGAACATCTGGTATCGCACGGTCTTGAATAATATATTTTGAATAGCGTCCGAAGCGGTCACCTACGACCTCTTCGAGAAACGCTGGAAGAAACTGTTCGAGCATGCCCATACCTGTACCTCCTATTCCTCATATTCCGTAAAGTCCACGTTTTCCATAATCCAACGCTTACGCGGATCTACTTTGTCTCCCATCAGTGCAGATACGCGTCTCTCAGCCTTCGCCGCATCTTCAATCTGCACCTGTAAAAGTGTTCTGGTCTCCGGGTCCATCGTCGTTTCCCACAGCTGCTCGGGATTCATCTCGCCAAGACCTTTATAACGCTGGAGCTCGAAGTTTTTCCCGAATTCCTTCAAATAATTCTGAAGCTGCTCATCGGTCCAAGCATAACGTACGGTCTCCAGCTTGCCCGATTTACGAGTAATCTTGTATAAGGGCGGCTGTGCAATATAGACTTTGCCTGCATCGATCAGCGGTTTCATATAACGATAGAAGAATGTCAACAGTAGAACCTGGATATGGGCTCCATCCGTATCCGCATCCGTCATAATAATAATTTTGTTATAATTGCCCTCATTCGAATCGAATTCTGGGCCAACGCCCGCTCCAATTGCCGATATAATCGCTTTATATTCATCATTTTTAAGGATATCAATCAGCTTGGCTTTTTCGGGGTTCATCGGCTTGCCCTTGAGCGGCAGTATCGCCTGATGCTTCGAGTCACGGCCCTGCTTAGCAGAGCCTCCAGCGGAATCCCCTTCCACAATAAACAGCTCATTACGCGTATAGTCCTTCGACTGCGCAGGAGTCAGCTTACCGTTGAGGTTAGAGCTCTCGCTCTTCTTCTTGCCGCTGCGAATTTCTTCACGCGCCTTGCGTGCTGCTTCACGCGCCTTGGACGCTTGTACAGATTTCTTCAGCAGCATCTGTGCAACCTGAGGATTCTCTTCCAAGAATACCTGCATTTTCTCCGATACGACTGCATCTACTACGCTTCGAGCGGATGAGCTGCCAAGCTGGTCCTTCGTCTGTCCGACGAATTCAACCTCAGACATCTTAATGTTGATGACAGCCATCATGCCTTCGCGCAGGTCATTACCTTCAAGGTTCTTATCCTTCTCCCGAATAAGAGCCATCTTGCGAGCATAATCGTTCATAACTCGAGTATATGCGGTTTTGAAGCCTGTTTCATGCGTACCACCGCCACGAGTCGGTATTGAGTTAACGAATGAAGCCAACGTTTCGGTATAACCATCGTTATACTGCAGCGCTACCTCAACCTCAATATCATCACGTTCCCCGGCAAAATGGACAACCTCATGCAGAACTGTCTTTTCTTCATTCAAGAACTGCACGAACTGTCTTGCGCCGCCCTCATAATGGAAAATATCCTGCTTGCCGCTGCGATCATCTTTGATCGTCACCTTAAGGCCCGAGTTCAGAAAAGCGATCTCCTGCAGCCGCTCAGAAAGCGTATCATAGTTGATTGAAGTTCCATTCTGGAACACACGAGCATCTGGCTTGAAGGTTACCTTCGTGCCTGTTTTGTTCGTCGTTCCAACTACTTCCAGCCCAGTAGTAGGCTCCCCAACATGCTCTTTTCCTTTGGAGTCTACCCAATATTCGAACCGCTGCTTATGTATTTTATTGTCACGGAATATCTCGACCTCAAGCCATTCTGACAACGCATTCGTTACGGAAGCGCCTACACCATGAAGGCCGCCAGACTTCTTATATCCCCCGCCGCCGAACTTGCCGCCTGCGTGAAGAATCGTAAATACGACTTGCGGTGTTGGAATACCGGTCTTATGCATGCCGGTAGGAATACCGCGGCCGTTGTCATATACCGTTACTGAACCGTTCTTATTGAGTGTTACGTCAATCGCCGAACAATATTTCGCCAAATGCTCGTCCACGGCATTATCCACAATTTCCCAGACGAGGTGATGCAGCCCTGAAGTACTTGTACTGCCAATATACATCCCTGGGCGTTTGCGAACGGCGGTCAGACCTTCAAGTACTTGTATGTCATCGGCTTCATAATTCCGATCGGTGGCCGAGTTGTTCAAGGTGCTGTCTATTTGCTCTGCCATTTGCTGGCCTCCTTAAAATTTTGGAACAAAATCGCTTTTTAAGCATTCGCTTAAAATTGGTGGTACAAAATTACTTCGTAAGCTTTTGCTTAAATTTTGGAACAAAATCGCTTTTTAAGCATTCGCTTAAAATTGGTGGTACAAAATTACTTCGTAAGCTTTTGCTTAAATTTTGGAACAAAATCGCTTTTTAAGCATTCATTTTAATATTCAGACTTACTTGTAGGAAATAGACTTAACAGGTTTGGAGCTGAATGATCCATTCTTATCTAGGCGAAAACGTTCACGATTCCGCATCTTCAAGCTATTCTAATTCAAAATGTCCTGTTTAGTAAAGACACCAAAGGAAATTACAAGCCCAATAATAGCCCAAATCGCAAGCACCGCAAGGGAAAACAAAAATGACATCCCTTCGATTGGAGGTGGCGAACCATCCAAATAGCCTGTCAACTTCAGGTTAACGGCAAACAAATATTTGGCGCTGTGCCAGGAGGAAGACATACTCGACAGAATGGTTCCTGTAATTACAGCTGCCATCATCGTCACAATACTCGCTGCTGTGCTCCGAATAAGCACCGATATCATCAGCGCCAGTATCGCTACAGTCATGGATGCTACCCATACAAGACCACCCTGCATCAGCATATATAGCCATTGCGGCACGGCATGTACATAGCTGCTGTCCACATTCGAGCCATTAAGAACGAACCCTGTGAATACAGGCATGGTCCAGCCACCGTAACCAAACAGCAAGCCGGATATGAGGTAACACAGCAATTCCGTAACAATAATCGTCAGTGATACATACAGCGTTAGGGCAACCAGCTTGCTGAGCAGCACCTTCCATCGTTTCACCGGCTTCGTTAACAGCATCTTGATCGTCCCTGTAGATCGCTCACCCGATACAAGATCTGAGCCAATTGCCAGCACCAGCAGTGGGATGAACAAGGTGACCGAATTATCCATAAAGCCACGTGTAAAGGTTACGCCGTTCGGATCGCTTGGATTAATATCATGGTCCAAATAATATTGCAGCTGCTGTACCATGACACGCCGCGATCGCTTCCATTCCTCTGGAATTCTATCACTTGACAGCGTATTTTGCATATCAGTCATTTGCTGGAGTACTTGATTGCGCCAATCTTTGAACTTCTCCGCATTGTTCTGAGCGACCTTAAGCTCTGCATAAGTAAATATCGGTATGAGCACAAGAAGAATGAGCATAATGACCAAAAAACGCTTTTTCTTCCATATTTTTAGCGTCTCATTCTGAATTAAAGGCAATATCCTACTCAATCCGTTCTCCCTCCGTCATGTTCAGGAACAGCTCTTCTAGTGTCGGCGCCACCTTGTGCACATCATAAATAGCAATACCTTGTGCAGCAAGCTTGCTAATAACCTCGGGAATTCTATTCTGTGGCATTGTCGTAATAATTACCCCTGGCATGCCAGCCAACAGCCCCTCATCAATATGATGCTCCTCATCACCAATTAAGCTCAGCTCAGCCTCCTTCTCCAGCAGCAGCCTGCCCTCCTCGGGTTTGTCCAACTGCCATAAGACATATGAGCCTGCCTGCTTGACCAATTCATCTACCTCTCCTACAGCTAACAGCCTTCCTTGACTTATAATGGCTACCCGATCACACATGAGCTGGATTTCACTGAGTAAATGACTGGATATGAACAGGCTAAGTCCTTCACTTGCCAGCATTCGAACAAACGCTCTAAGCTCCTTAATTCCCTTGGGATCGAGTCCATTCGTCGGCTCATCCAATATGAGCAGCTTTGGACGTCCCAGCAGAGCTTGAGCAATACCAAGTCTCTGCCTCATACCCAGCGAATAATTGCGAACTTTATCGTGAATACGCTCTGTCAGGCGCACGATATCTACAACCTCGCGTATGCGAGCCTCATCTATTCCATCCAGCATTCTTGCAAAATATTCGAGGTTCTCCCATCCCGATAAGTATGCATATAC
This sequence comes from Paenibacillus xinjiangensis, assembly GCF_059686975.1. NCBI lineage: Bacteria > Bacillati > Bacillota > Bacilli > Caryophanales > Paenibacillaceae > Paenibacillus > Paenibacillus xinjiangensis. Next base: position 31,779 of record NZ_JCAALS010000004.1, read on the forward strand.
CTCAGGATTCTCAACGATACAGCCAATATGTCGCAATGCCTGCTCGGGGCTGCGCTGGACATCATAACCGCATACCATAATTTTGCCTGAGGTGGGCTTAATCAGATCAACGAGCATTCGAATTGTCGTTGTTTTCCCGGAGCCGTTCGGACCGAGGAAGCCGAATATTTCGCCAGCTCGCACCTCAAAGCTTATATTATGAATGATGGGTACGCCTTTTATCGTTTTGTTCAATTGATCGACAGACAAGACCGTGGTCATCGTCCTTTCACCTCCTTGACTTACAGAGATTGAATAATTCTCGCCGCAATAGCCTGATAGCCTTCATGATTCGGGTGAAAATGATCCGAGGACAAATATTGCCCAATTTTGTTCTCGAATAGATCAAAGGTTGGTACCATTAGCATAGATGGATAGGCATGCAGCATTGTATAAGCCTGCTTATTCCACTCCTGTACTTCTAGACTGCCGTCTTTTAGATCCTCCAAATCAAAGAAAGGATTATATAGCCCGATGTACACGACCTGTGCTGTCGGATTGATTCGGTTCAGCTCAGCGAACACATCATCAAGACGCTGCAAACCAGTCGCCAGATCATCAACAAGTTCGGACATCCGAATCCCTGGCTCACCTGGTGTACGGCTATTGAGCGCAAATTGAAAGAGATCATTGCCGCCTATCGTCAGTATGATTAAATTCGCTTGCTTGAGTGCTTGCTGCAATCCCTGCTCTGACTTCAGTTTATCCGCAAGCTGATCAGCACGCTGCCCATTGATCGCTAGATTATTGAGTAGCGTAACAGGCTTGTTCTGGACCGCTTCGAGACTGCTAACTACCTGCCGTATATACCCTTCACCAGTGGGATCGCCTGTTCCTTTTGTCAAAGAATCTCCAATAGCTACAATACGAATCTCACTTGCACTGTCTATCGTGCTTGTCTCTGGGCTGGGCTGAGGAGCTGGCTGCTCTTCTACAGAGGCTGGAGGGAATAACAAATCCCTCGTAGCTAACCCGAAGCCGGTTATGAGAATGACAGTAGCCAGAAGTGAACACAAGCCAAGAATGGACCATAAGCGATTTGATGACATCCCCGACAATCCTTTCCTATAGATTCATGAGCAGATAACTGCCGCCGTAAACTTAAGTTTTTCCGTAAAATCGGAATTGTAAGCCTGCTTTATAAAATAATGGGTTCAGCATGCCGGATGCATGCACACACCACCTCGGGCAATTGCTAATATATTACTTTTAATGATAATAAGTGATTGCGAGAGGACGTATGGAGATGGCCTATGATCATAACAAAGAGCTATATTTGGAGCTTCTCAAAAAAACAATTTTATTCGAAATTTGGCTTGAGCATGAGCCTGGAGCGACGGTCGAGAACCGCAGGCAGGGCCTTGACTGGCCACAAATCGCTCATAGCATGATTGGAAGAATTCGGATGAACCAGCTGCATCTAGCTATGGAAACCGTACTGCGAGAGAACATTCCCGGAGATTTCATCGAAACGGGGGTTTGGCGAGGCGGCTCCTGTATTTTCATGCGTGGCTTTCTCAAGGCAAGCGGTGTAACCGATCGTAAAGTGTATGTGGCAGACTCCTTCCAAGGACTACCAGAGCCTGATCCCAAATATCCAATTGATCAAACCTCTACATTTCATACCCAAGACTTCCTGCGCGTTTCACTGCCCGAGGTGAAGAATAACTTCGCCAAATACGATCTGCTGGATGATCAGGTTACCTTCCTGAAGGGATGGTTCAAAGACACGCTGCCGAGTGCTCCCATTAAGCAGATCGCGATAGCGAGACTGGATGGTGCTATGTACTCCTCCACAATGGACAGCTTAACTAGCTTATATCCGAAAATAGCAATCGGCGGCTTTATCATTATCGATGATTACTCCATTGGCTATTGTGCTGCAGCGGTTCACGATTATCGTGCGATGCACAACATTACAGAACCCATTCTCACGATTGATATAACAGGCGTATTCTGGCGTAAAACAAAATAACGGTAATGAAGCGGCCGTTCCTAGGTGAAATACTGGGGGATGGTTGCTTTGTTTGTGCTGATCGGAGGAATGGTTACAGAAAGTTGGATTGTACTTCAGCCCACTGTTTGAATGCTTTGGTGCGGTTGAGATCTCCTGAGCGGGCATCTAAGGTCTTTTTTGAGCTTAGGTGAGCTTTTCTGGTGGATATTGGCTAGTTTGGGGCTATCTAAGGTCGTTTTCGTGCTTGCTGGTGGGTTTTCAGCTGCTGTGCGGGCAGCTAAGGTCTTTTTTGAGCTTAGTTGAGCTTTTCTGGTGGATAATGTGTAGTTTGGTGCTATCTAAGGTCGTTTTCGTGCTTGCTGGTGGGTTTTCAGCTGCTGTGCGGGCATCTAAGGTCGTTTTTGAGCTTACTTCAGCTTTTCTGGTGGATCGTGGCTGGTTTGGGGCTATCTAAGGTCGTTTTCGTGCTTGTTTGTGGGTTTCCAGCTCCTGGGCGGGCATCTAAGGTCGTTTTTGAGCTTAGTTGAGTTTTTCTGGTGGATAGTGGCTCGTTTGGGGCTATCTAAGGTCGTTTTCGTGCTTGTTGGTGGGTTTCCAGCTGCTGTGCGGGCATCTAAGGTCGTTTTTGAGCTTAGATGCCCGCACGGGAGTAGGAAGTTTGGGATTCAAGCTGCTGAGTTGGCTTCTATGGGCATCTTGGTGCTTATTAGTGGGCTTGGTGCTTGACATTCTGCTTCTAAGGTAGCTATGTAGTTAATGGGTTGCTACTGCTACATTTAAAAAAAGTGCACAGTCCGGCAATTGAGCCTTCCTATGCACTCTATTTACTATTCGCTGTACTCGATAAATAAGCTTTCTGCTGCTTGACGTGCGATCTCGCGCGCCTGTTCGACGTCTGGCGCAGTACTTAAAGCAACTGCCATCCGGCGTCCTACCTTCGTCTCCGGCTTGCCGAATACGCGAACCTGAGTGTTAGGCAGCGCCAGTGCGGCCTCAACTCCGCCAATTCGGAAGGAAGTATGCTCACGATCCGCTTTCAGCGTATGGGATGCACCAGGCGACAACAGTCGAATGGTTGGAATAGGGAAGCCAAGAATCGCACGAACATGAAGCGCGAATTCGGATAAATCTTGAGTCGCCATCGTCACCATGCCAGTATCATGTGGACGCGGTGAGACCTCACTGAACAGAACGCCGTCCTGCGTAATAAACAGCTCTACCCCATACAGACCATAGCCACCGAGCTCCTCGGTTATTTGCAGAGCAATTGCTTCTGCCTGTTCCACTTGCGCTGGTGTCATGCCATGCGGCTGCCAAGATTCGATATAATCCCCATCCTTCTGTACATGGCCAATTGGAGCACAGAAGCTGGTGCCCGACACAGAGCGTATAGTCAGCAGCGTAATTTCGGATTCGAATGTAACAAAGCCTTCTACAATGATACGTTGTTTCTTAGCGCGGCCGCCTTCCATCGCGTAATTCCAGCAGCCATCGATATCCTCCTCGGAGCGGCATACACTCTGCCCTTTGCCAGACGAGCTCATAATTGGCTTGATCACACATGGATAACCAAGCTCCCGCGCAGCCTGCTTAAGCTCGTCCAAAGAATCAGCGAATCGATAAGGTGCCGTTGGCAAACCAAGCGTCTCAGCTGCCAGTCTGCGGATGCCTTCGCGGTCCATTGTCAGTCTTGCTGCACGAGCAGTTGGAATAACATTGAAGCCCTCCTGCTCTAGCTCGATCAGTGCCTCTGTAGCTATCGCTTCAATCTCAGGCACGATAAAATCAGGACGCTCCTCTTCAATAATACGTCTGATTGCGGCTCCATCGAGCATATCCGTTACATAAAAGCGGTGAGCGACCTGCATCGCAGGTGCATTCGCATAGCGATCTACAGCAATCGTCTCCACTCCTAGACGCTGTGCCTCTAGAACGACCTCTTTTCCGAGCTCTCCTGAACCAAGCAATAACAACTTGCGAGCTTGCGATGACAATGGTGATCCATACATAACGACAAAGAACCTCCCGGAAGTGTACCCGTTAGCTGTGCATGAACCTCTCAATACACAGTTAACGGGTATGTTTTTCTTCCATTGTGGAGGTTCCTTCATTAAAAATCAAGACTATGCGGACAAGAATCGATATTGCGCTTCAATTAATCCGTTATAGATACCGCCTTTGGCAATTAGAGCTTCGTGATTACCCTGCTCTACAATTCGTCCATGATCAAGAACGACAATTTCGTCGGCGTTGCGAATGGTAGACAGTCGGTGAGCAATCATGAAGGATGTGCGTCCAGCAAGCAGCGTCTTGAGCGCTTCCTGAATGCGCAGCTCGGTCTCCGTATCGATGCTCGCTGTCGCTTCATCCAGAATGAGTACACGAGGATTAGCGAGCAAAGCACGGGCAAAGGACAACAGCTGCCGCTGGCCCATCGAGAGCATATTGCCTCGTTCCTCAACCTCCGTATCATAGCCATCAGGCAAATTCATAATAAAATCATGAGCATGAACGGCCTTAGCTGCCTCCACAATATCCGCATCTGTAGCATCAAGCCTGCCATAGCGAATATTATCACGTATCGTACCTGCAAAAATAAACGTGTCCTGCAGTACGATTCCGACCTGCGAACGCAAGCTTTCTATCGTTGTATCCCGTATATCTTGTCCGTCAATCAATACGCGACCCTCTACCGGATCATAGAAGCGGCATAGCAGGTTAATGATTGTACTTTTGCCTGAACCCGTATGGCCGACAAGCGCAATGGATTGACCCGCCTTCACATCAAGACTAATGCCTTTGAGTGCAGGACGGCCCTTCTCATATTCGAATACAATGTTGTCGAATTTCACATCTCCGCGTATAGAAGCCAGCGGTTTGGCTGTGGTCAGCTCTCCTACTGACGGCTCCTCATCGATGAATTCGAAGATCCTCTCTGAGGATGCCATCGCGATTAGAAGCTGGGAGTACATCTGGCCAAGTCTGTTGATAGGGTCCCAGAAGTTACCGATATAATTCGCGAAGCCGACGAGAAGACCAACCGTAATAGCACCCTGCTGAATCAGATGAGAGCCGTACCAGAACAGGATCAAGGTACCGATCGCAGCTGTAACCTCAATAACTGGACCAAATAACTGGTTGAGGGCAGATGCTTTGTTCCATGCCAAAATGTTGACTTTATTCATATGGTCGAAGAAGCGCATATTGTCTTTTTCCTGAACATAAGCTTGCGTTACCTTCATCCCTTGAATACTTTCATTAAGATGCGCGTTGATTCGTGATTGCTTCATCCGTACATCCTGCCATGCGAAGCGGATACGCTTGCGCAGTGAAGTCGACACAATGAACATAAGCGGAACCGTAATCATCACTGCAAGCCCCAGCTTGAAGTTCCAGCTAAGCAGAATCACGACGATACCTACCAGCTGAATGCAGTCCATCAGCAAGTTCACAACACCGTTCGTGAACAGATCCTGCAGCGCATTCACGTCATTCGTGACGCGTACAAGTACTGAGCCGGCTGGACGTTTATCATAAAACCGGAATGACAGCTTCTGAATATGCTGGAATAAGTGCGTCCTAAGATCATAGATAACCTTCTGACCGATAATATTCGTATACTTAATCCGGTACGTGTTGGATGCCCATTGAATAACATAGAGAACAACCATAATAGAGGCATACCAATAGAGCTTAGTAAGACTAGCCTCACCGGACTCAGGCTGAATCGCCTCATCAATAGCCAGTATAATAAGTGCAGGCACACCTAGACGAGTCAGCGTTCCGATGACCATCATGAAAATGACTGGTATAAGCTGCTTGGTGTACGGTTTCATGTAATTAAACAAGCGGCTGAGCTGCGACCAGTTAAAGGATTTCTCGATCAGCTCATCATCCTGATAGACGAATCGTTCTTTCTTGTCGTTTATATTCTTTTTACTGCTCTTATTAGAGCTCGAGCTGGTACTCATTGGACAATACTCCTTTTCCGCTGCGTCGTCTCCGCTTCCATCTCTTCAAGCGGATGATCCGCATATTGAATCGTGTAAGTTTCCCGGTACGGTCCGGCTTGCTTCACCAGCTCGTTATGCGTACCGCGCTGCACCACATGGCCTTTGTCCAGTACGATTATCTCATCAGCATGCCGCAAGGAAGATATCCGATGGGCGATAATGAATGTCGTGCGTCCCGCCATAAGCTCCTTGAAGCCGGCTTGGATTTCATGCTCTGTCTCCATATCAACAGCGCTCGTCGCATCATCTAGGATGAGAATACGCGGGTTCTTAATAAGTGCGCGAGCGATCGCAATCCGCTGCTTCTGTCCGCCGGACAGACCTAATCCCCGTTCCCCGACGATCGTGTCATACCCAAGCGGCAACTCCATAATGAAATCATGCGCTTTGGCAAGCTTGGCAGCGTATTCAATCTGCTCGTTCGTTACTTCCCGCACACCATAAGCAATGTTAGCGCGAATCGTTGCCGAGAACAGGAAGGTCTCTTGGAAGACAGGTGCGATTTGACTGCGAAGGCTCTCAATATCTAGGTTATTGATATCTATGCCATCAAGAGTAATGGTCCCTTTCTTCACATTGTAAGCATGCATGAGAAGCTGGATAATCGTCGACTTCCCTGAGCCTGTAGACCCAAGCAGACCGATTACGTTACCAGCAGGCACATCAAAGCTCACATCAGTAAGTGCAGGCGCTTTGTCTGGATAATGGAAGGTAACGCTATTAAACTTCACATGTCCTTTTACTGTGCTGTCATCAAGGACAATAGCCTGCTCGATGTTTTTGACATGCACATGCTCGTTCAAAAGTCCTAGAACCCGTTCCCCAGATGCTTTGAACTGAGTATAGTTATTAATGTGGAACCCAATTCCCCACATCGGGCCGATAATGTACCAGATCAAGCTGAAGAATGCGACTAATTCCCCAAGCTTCAAGGATCCGTTAATAACGAGCGTTCCCCCAGCCACGAGCAGAATGACTGGACTTAAATTCGCGAACAGCTCCATGATTGGGAAAAATTTTGCCCATATCGAGGCTGCTCCTACTTGGTTTTTCTGATAAGCCTCATTGCGCACCGAGAATTTAGTCACCTCATGAGGCTCACGCGCATAGGATTTGACCGTTCTTACACCTGTTATATTCTCTTGAACGGCAGTCGTTAAATTACTCATCGCTTGGCGCATCTCACGAAATGCAGGATGAATCGTCTTCTCGAATCGTAAAGCTGTTAGCGCTAAGAATGGAATGGTGACGAGCGTAATCAACGTTAATTGCCAATGAATAGTCATCATCATGATGCCGCCGAAAACAATCATCAGGACAACGTTCAGGATCTGTGCAAACCCGAAGCCGATGAATTGACGGATGGCTTCCAGGTCAGCTGTAAGGCGGGACATGAGATCGCCAGTCTTAGCCCTGTCATAATATTGAAAAGAAAGCGTTTGTAGCTTGTCGTATGAAGCATTGCGAAGATTCTTTGCAACCCGGTTACCTAACCTTCCTCCCAGAAAGCCGTGAATAAACTGCATGAGGGCTTTTAATGAAATGACTCCAACTACGGTCAGCGCCAGCGCAGGCACTCTGTCGAAATCCTTCGGCCCAATGACATCATCAATTAGAATCCGCAGCAAGTTCGGATAGACAAGCCCGAGTGCCGTCACGCACATGAGGGCGACGATGGAGGTTACGAGAAACTTCCAATCATTCCAATAAAAACGTTTTAATTGCTTAAAAACGTCCAAGTAAATCCATCTCCCTGTTCTATTTTTTATAAGTATGAGTGAATATTATCAGCATCCCTACAGAGGAGCAAACAGTAGAAATTTCCGAATAATTGAATGAAACAGCCGAATATGGCGAATTGGAAAACATTAAGGGGGTATGCTCCCAAATAGTCCTAAATCATCCCCTAGTTATACCTATTCCTCCATTTTTGCACATAAACACACTAAAAAATAAAAAAGCTCTCAGAAGTATTTATGGGCCTCTGAGAGCATCTAGCTATAATTTCGATTGATATCTATGCAATTGTTGACGACTCGAGATGAATCAGCTGTTCATGAAGCTGCTTGAGCGCCCCCATATCCGCATCGTCGGCCAAGGAGCTTTGCACGCCTTGGATGTACCCCTGCATGTCAAGAAGAAGGGCTGCTCCTGCCGATTGAGCACTTTCTCCCCACATTTCTCCATACTGGATTGACCATTTATCCATATAGCGCTGCATCCACGTCTGAAGCGAAGGTGCAATGAGTGTCTCCAGCTCTTTGCGAAGATCAGCCTTGCCCTCCCCTTCAAAGAACTGCCTAGGAGATTTGAAGCGGCTCCACAGCCATTTGACATCTACCTCAGCTGCCTGCCAATCACCTGCTGCTTCCAATGTCGCAAGCTCTGCTGCTGAGAATGGAATGCCGCTATAGCCGACTAATAGAGCCTCAAGCTGCTCCTGCAGCAAGCTGTACTGCTTGCCAAGCAGGCCATTCAATACTCGCTCCATCCGCAGCGTCGTTGCTTGGAGCTCCTGCGACAGCTCGGTTTGGACAAGGCGTTGAAGCTCGAGCCATGAGGTCCATACCATTTTGCGCAAATCTCGCCCATCATCCTGCAGTGAGGACGGGTTGAATGCATAATTATAGAACTCTCCGAATCTCAGCTGAATCCGTTGAACGACGTAGTAGAGCAGCTCATTCAGCTCTTGCGCCTGTTGTGCCGGAGCCTCGCTCGTCTGGAACGCGGCAAGCAGTGCCTCACCCTCCAGGCGGAGTTGGCTCAGCTGCTCGCGTTCAGCAAGTCTGGAAGCTGCATCGCCTGCAGCCCTGCTCAGCCAACCGCCCACAGTTGTAATCGCCCTTGTAATCTCCTGCTCGGCTGACTCTACAGCTAGCTTGCCAAGATCATTCTGCACGAAGCTAAGGAAGGACTGCTCGAATGCCGCAAGTCCAGACTGCTCCAATAGTTTCTGGTCGCCCTCCAGCTTCGCGTCAATGGCTTGCAGACTGGACACCGGATAGAGCCGCGGGAAGCGGATGCCATGCTGCAGCAGATTATGCTGAACATGCTTCAATACGCCAGTCAGCTCCTCCTGATCAGCAGCCAAGTCTGCCGCATTGACTAGGAAGAACATTTTATCGAGCTCGAATTGATCCTTCACACGGCCCAGCTGCATGAGGAACTGCCGGTCCGCCTGTGAGAAGGCGTGATTGTAATAGGTGACGAACAAGACCGCATCTGCGTTCTTAATATAATTGAAGGCAACGCCAGTATGACGGGCATTGACTGAATCTGCTCCCGGCGTATCGACGAGTACGATTCCCTGCCTTGTCAGCGGACAATCGTAGTGGAGCTCGATCTCACTTACGAAGCAGGAGCGTGATTCCTGTGCTACATACTGCTCATACTCCGACTGAGCTACAGAGATCTGTGTGCCGAGCAGCGACTCATGCGTCTCCCAGCCTGCACGTGCGGCGCGGAGGAAGCTATAGTGAGGTCTGCCTCCGGCATGTATCGCATCTGGAGACAAGCGATCAATAAGGCGCATAAGCGCTGCTGCATCCGGCACGGCAGCTTCAGAAGCGTCCTCGCCAAGCAGAGCAAGCGAGTAGCGCAAATCCTCTAGAACGGCATCGCGTGACTTCATCACGACGAGTGCCGTACCATGCGGATGTTCTGCCGATGGCGGAACAAGACGGTTGATCGCGGCGGTCGTCGGATTCGGCGACACCGGAAGCACAGGCTCGCCGATCAGGGCATTGGCGAGCGAGGATTTGCCCGCGCTGAACGCTCCGAACAGCGCGATCGTGAACCGGCTGTCCTTCAGCCGGTTCGCTTTGTCTTGCATCGCCTCGGCCGATGAGGCTAGCGATGCATGCGGCGCAAGCAGGCTTGCTGCGCGCTCAAGCCGCTTCGCGGCGCCATGCTGCTGCGCAAGCGCGGCTCCGCCCGCGAGCGCTGTGCTCGCTTGCGGCGCGGCTGTGCGCGCCGCAGCGGCTGCGCGGCCGTGCGGCACGCCGGCCGCTTGCGGCGCAGCCGCTGGCGCAGCTGCGCCAGCGCTGGCGCGCGGCGCCGGCAGCGCCGGCCGCGGCGCAGCTGGCGGCAGCGCGGCGGCTAGCCGCGCCGCTGCAGCGGCAGCGCGCTCCGCCAGCGCCGCCAGCTGCGCAAGAGCACCAGCCTGCGCGCTAAGCGCCGCCAGCTGCCCCATAACCTCCGCTGCTGCAGCTTTGCTAGCAGCAGCGGCATGCTCCACAAGCGCGTCTACGATCTCGTATGCGCGCTTGCGATACAACCCCTTCACCTCCGCGGCAAGCTCGCGGGTATAGACCATCGTATACTCGTTGCCGAACACGGCTCCGGTATTGACCTTATCCCCGAGCCATGCCGCCTCGGGCTGCCAAGACAGGGACTGCGCCAGCTTCTCCTCCAGCGTCTCGGCCGAATAACCGGCCTCCTCCGCTGCACGGCGCAGCGCGTCCTTCACATGCCAATCGATGGCTGCGCTGACTTGCCCCGCGAAATCAGTCCGGAACGCTTCTAAACGGCGTTCCTGCTCTGCTGCTGTCTTCGCACCGGCGAACAGCAGGCCCATCTTGAAGCCAGGCCTGCGGCTCTCCAAAAACTCATGTGCCTTATCCCGAATAGGAGCAGGCGTAATAATCGCATTGTCGATCAGGGCTTGCAGTTGAACCCGAAGCTTCAGCCTCAGCTCTTCAGGCCCAGCTGACAGCCTCTCTGCTTCCTTCTTCAGACGAGCCATCTCGCCTGTTACACGTACTGCTTCGTCCTCACCGCCAGCCTCCAAGATAAGCCGCTCTTTCTCCGGCTCATCTCGCGTCTCGCACCACTTCCCATGCTCCGCAAGCAAATGTCGCAGCGACGCATCCACACTGTATGCTGCCAGCGGCTCATGCAGCTCAGCAAGCTTCACAAGAAGCTGCTCCAGCTGCTCCCATTCCTGATGCGGGTGATCAGGCTGACGTAAAGACAAATAAACGATCCCCGCAGGCTCTAGATGCCATGCTTGGAACGCTTCCTCCACGCTTGTACGATACTGCTCGAACGACAGCTCTCTGTCACGATGCTTATCAATCTGATTAACGATAAAGTATAAGGGCTTGCCCCAGTCCTTCAACTGCTTCGCGAAGGCGAAGTTAATCTCGGATTGGACATGATTATAATCCATCACATAGAACACTACATCAGCTAAATGTAAGGCAGACTCTGTTGCCATCCGGTGTGCATCATCTGTTGAATCAATACCCGGCGTATCTAGCAGAACCGTATGGTTGCCTAATCTCTCTGTCGGATACGAGATCGCTACAGAGGCAATCTGTTCGCCATCTTTACAGTAAGCATCCAGCTCTTCGAGCGGTACGTCCACCGTAACGTTATGACCGTCACTCTCTCTTACTATGCTTGCACTCGCCTTTTCTCCTCCACGAATCGATACCACATTAGCGCTGGTCGGTATCGGACTTGAAGGCAGCAGCTCCGCTCCGCAAAGCCGATTGATAAGCGTTGACTTCCCAGCGGAGAAATGTCCGCAGAAAGCAACAGTAAGCCGACCTTCGGTCAGCTTACTGTCCAACTCCAATACTTGCTTCGCATGCAGCGTATCGCCAGCGGCAGCCATTGCTGCCGCCGATTCAGCCAGTGCATCCGTCATGCTTCGTACTGTTGTTTCAACCATATCCTATACAGCTTCCTCTTCTGACGGCAGACAAATCTCGAACACGTTGCCGTGCTGTAGAATCATAATGTTGCGCTCTTTCTCCTTCATAACAACGACTTCCGGCTTCTGACGCATACGTTCAATGTATTGGTCAGGCACATCGCCCGAGCCGCTCACTGTGATGCCTTCTACTAGAATGTCTTCATGCTCTTGTGGAGGGGATTCAAGAACCTGCTCATAAATATCGGAAAATTGTTCAAAGCTGCTAGTATACACGGAAATACATTTCATAGTCATCTCATCCTTCATTGGCTATTTTCGGTTTCGTTGCCATATTTTTAGTTTTCGTATTTTTGCCCGGCTTCATACGTCGTTGACCTTCTTTGCATATATCCAACAAAGGACATATGGGGCACTGCGGGTTTTGCGCCTTGCAATGATAGCGGCCGAAAAAAATGAGCCGGTGATGGGTTAACGTCCATTCTTCGCGAGGCACAAGCTTCATCAGCTTCTTCTCTACTTCAAGCACGGAGTCATCAGGCTTCGCTGCGCCTAGACGCTTCGATACACGATCCACATGTGTATCTACGGCAATTGCAGGTACGCCAAATGCGTTAGAGACGACTACATTGGCTGTCTTGCGACCTACCCCAGGCAGCTCAACCAGCTGCTCATGCTTAGACGGAATCTCCCCATCATATTTATCGATGATGATGCGACATAGCTTCTGAATGTTGGATGCTTTACTGCGGAACAGTCCAATTCGTCTAATATCCTGCTCCAGCTCTTCCACAGGAACAGCCAAATAATCTTCCGGTCCCTTATACTTCTCGAACAAGGATACCGTTACTTTATTGACCGTTTCATCCGTGCATTGGGCAGACAGCAGTACGGCAATCGTCAGCTCGAATGGATTGCTGTGATTCAGCTCGCAGTAGGCATCAGGAAACATCTCAGCTAACGTATCCAATATATGGCGCATCTTCTGTTTCGCATTCATCGTCCTCTCTCCCAAAGGTTCTGCTCTTTAAGCATATCCGGCTTTTCAAGCATCACCTATTCCATACACTATCGTTCAAAGTTTAGCGAAATTTGTCTCGCTACGCAACCATTATAACTTGTAAATAAATAAAAAACTGCCCAAATGGGCAGTTTTTTCACACAACATTACGAATTTACTGCTTTATGACTTCAAAAGCCTGATGTCTAAAAGCATAAATGAGCAGTGTATCGCCTTCTTTGATCGTATCGAGCTTAATCGAGCTGCCCTTGTAAGACAGCTTCGTTTCATCCGAAATCGTATAATAATTGCTATTGTCATTAGAAGAAGACTTCAATGTCCATAATAGGCCGTCAGCAGCTGTATATTGCCAGAACGTTCTCTTCTCTCCTACAGCAACGGTAACAACAGGAATTTCCTTCTCGTCCTTATACACCTCAACAAGGTCTCCAACGGCTAGCAGAGAGGACGACGTACCCGTCTGTGTCCCTTTAATGACCTTGACCCCAGCGGCAAGAGAGAGCGTCTGTACAGCGCCAGCTTGTGTCTTATACGTCACGCTATCGCTGGATACTGCACTTATTGTGCCATAGGACAGAGCAATGGTTTTGGCAGACAGAATGGTGTTGCCGATGTAAGGAACATTCAGTATCATGCCAGGTGTCAGAGATGCAAGCGTGACCTCCGTACCCGCTTCATTAGTCATTGTAATGCCTGAGAGCAGCAGCTCCTGTTGAACCTGTGCAGCATTCTTAACGGTTACTCGCTTATTAGCCGCATTCACAGACACAATCTCGTATTGAATCGTTTTGTGAACTTGTATCGTCGAAGCTTTATCCTGTGAACCGTCCAATAAAGCTGTAACCGTGTCCCCTGCCTGCAAGTCTTTCAGAACAGGGAAATTAATGCCTGGAATTTGAATGGTTGGTGAGCTGTAGGGAACGTTCACGGTCGAGCCATTCGCCAGCTTCAAGGTAATCGTATTGCTGGACGTATTAACCGAGACAAGCGTGCCTGTCTGTTTATAGATAAACTCCAGTGACACAACCGAGCTGCCTGTGTAAGAAAGCGTAATTTTGCGGCCAGCCGTCAAATAGCTTGCAGCCTTGTCAATCGTAATATCCGAACCGTTATAATTGATTTTGGTCATGTTGTTCAGGTATAGAACATAAGGTGTCGTGCCTGATGAATCGACAATAGTCAGAAGCTTGTTCTCTTTGTTGTAATTCACGATTTGGGAGCCGTTCAGTATTTGAACATTACGGTTCACAACTTCAATCTTCGTTACCTGCTGCTGATCGTTAAGCGTCAGCTTGACTTCATCTACATTACGAAGCAGATCTGCAACGGTTGGCTCCGCTACACCCTCTACGATAATCGTCGGTTCAGCCGCGAGGAATTTGGATTCCAAGCTTCCATCCTCAGTCGTATACGTGATGAGAGTGCTGTCAGCGGAATAGAAATGACCCGTCACTGTACCAGCGCCTGTTGTCTGAGCAGCTACAATCTCGACTACTCGCGGCGTGTCACGGAACGTATCCTGTTTTACCGTCAGTGCCGTGTCGCGTTTGATATCGCTCAGCTTAATTGTATTGCCTGCTGTATCCTTCACAACGAGATTATTGTCATACACCATTTTGACAGGCTCATCATTCACCCAAGCATAGAAATACTTGTCCGTTGTTGTGCTGATTCTGTCCATTTTAGCTGAAACGGATTTGACGTATGGCGTTGTGCCGATGGCTTCAATGTACAGCGCTTTTCCGTCCTTGCCGATAATCGTTACATCTGTATACAGCGATAGCTGATTAAGAGTGATTGGTGTTTCTTTGTCAGAGGTATAGAACAGTGTATCTGCCCCAATCTCATAAGCAGCATCCACTTTATTGCTGTAGATACTTATGGATGAACTACTGATGCTCGTAATAATCCCATTCGTCTGACCCTCATATTCAACAGGGTATAGATTCTCCGCACGGCTGAACAAGGTCGCAAGACTCGCACGGTTAACCGCAGCCTTCGGATCAAATTTAGTCGTGGTAACCCCTTTGACAAGTCCAAGGGATACGGCAGCGTTCACGAAGCCTTTGTATTTGGCATCAACCTGAGCCGCATCAGCGAATGCCGAGCTACTTGACTCCATCGCTTTCGCTGTATCTTCTTCCTCTATCGCCTTTACTAGCAGCTTCGTTACCCATTCCCTTGATGCGGGAAGGGATCCCCATGCTGTTTTGGTATCACCTGCAGCCAGCTCATATTCCAGATCCTGATCAAGCAATCCCTTTTCGAAAGCGAGCATGATATAAGGCTTGAAATAAGCGCCTACTTTGAATGAATTGGGATATACGATAATATCATCAAGCCTAGCTTCATCAGCGAGGCCTGCAAATCTCAGAGCCATCACAACCGCTTCTTCTTGTGTCACGTTGTTATTCGGGCGGAACGTTCCTCCTGTATAACCATTCACAATCCCTTGCAAGGCAAGCTTAGCAATGTGCTTCTCAGCCCAATGTCCGGCGACTACGTCTGAGAAAGGCGTCGTTTGCGAAGCAGCAGCATAGGCAATCCCTTCTTTACTTAGAGAAAGAACCGCTGGACTGCCTGCTAATAGGGAAAAGGCTAGCGCGCCTGCAATAATTTTAGTGCGGGATGATTGCGAGTTCATGAATTAGTTCTCCTCCTGTTCAGTTCTCGTATATGGATGCTCTAGCTCTACGTGGCCCATTAGGCTCTCAGCAGCTTCCCCATCAACGAGTAAATCAATAGATTGCACAACATCAAGCTCGAATAACGTCTTCAATAGAGATTGAATGGCAAGCTCTTCTCCTGGTGCGCCAAGCCTTGCTTCATCAGGCAAGTGGATATCCAGCGTCAACGCTCCCGCTTCAAGAGCAATCTTATTGAACGGAATCGGCTTCCATAGAGAAACCGCTCCGTCCTCGCCATCCTGCTGAAGGCTCGCTATTGTCGCCTCTACCAGCTCTGTATCCGTATCGTATTCCACAGACACTTTTTGACCTACAACATCAGTCAGTTCAACGTCCGTGTAATATACATTAATTTCCTTCTGCTGCTTCTGTTCTACGGGTGCCGGGGATGCAGTTGGCGCTGGTGTATTCGTTGCGCCACCCGATGCCGCATCAGACGGCTTGTCTCCGCCTCCACAGCCAGCCAATATAGCTGTTAGTGCCAATACCGCAATTGTACCTACCAATGGTTTGTTCATATGCTTGGAACACCGCTTTCTATGAAAGATTTAAGTACTCCTTAATGCCAGCAACGATCTGTGCTGCAATTTTGTTCTGAGCTGTGTCGCTGAACAAAATATCGGAATCTCCTTTATTCGATAAAAATCCGGTTTCCAGCAAAATGGCCGGCATAGTCGTATCTTTAATCACTCTAAAATTAGCTGTCTTAACGCCGCGATCCTTCAGTCCTGTACCTTTGAGCAAATATTTATGAATGACCGTCGCGAACTGTTTGCTATTAGCACGGCTGTAATAGGTTTCAGTCCCTGTTACAGTTGAGCTGGTGGTACTGTTTGCATGGAAGGAGATAAATAAGTCCGCTTTTGCATTGTTAGCAATTTTGACTCGCTCGGATAACTCTAAGAAAGTATCATCACTGCGAGTGAGCAGCGGTTTAATATTTTTCTCTTTATCAAGTAGCGCTTTGACTTTTAACGTTACAGCAAGATTGGTTTGCTTCTCCCATTTGCCTGCAATAATACTCTGAGCACCGGGGTCCTTAGCTCCGTGACCTGCATCGAGCACGATCGTATAGACCTTAGTTTCTGATCCACCGCTGCCTTCACCAGGTGTCGTTGTCGGCGGCGTTGTAACTGTAGACTTGGTAACGTTAATGCGGAACTGTCCTGCTGCTTCTACAATCTCATAATCCGAATCCGCTGATAAATCAAGCACTACTCGAGCGGTTGAAGGATCGGCCGAAAATAACGAATATCTGATCTGGGTGAGTGTAGGATGTGAGGCTACTGCAATCGTTCCTGTACTTTTACCAGCTTCAATAGCCGGTATGAAGGAATCGGAGTAGCCCGCATTCACGAAATCAAATACGAGTCTCTTCGGATTGCTGAGTACCTGCGGCTTACTCGCACTCAATACACCCTCATATGTAATCAGAACACTATTCTGCTCATCATACTGAATGGATGTAAGAAGCGCAGTTGGATCAGTACCAGGTGTTTCTGTCCCCACCTCACCAGGATCTGTATCCTCCGGGTCCTTGAACAGATGAACAGACTTCGTCTTACTGTCCCAATTCACGGTCATTCCGAGCTGATCGCCAATAAACCGGAGCGGAACTAGCGTTGTTCCCTTCTTCACTACAGCAGGTGTATCCAGCTTCACCTGCTCGTTGTTCACGATTGCAATGTCTTTGTTAATCGTAAGGACGATAGTGTCATCACCGTTATGTATTGTGACTGTTTGTGTAGAGGCCGCCCATGTAACCTGATAACCAACACTCTCGGAGATCAGTCTAATTGGGACGATCGTATAACCATTACCTACGATCTCGGGCGCAACGAGTGGTACAAGCTCCTCACCGTTCAAATAAATTTTCGGTGACGAAGTAGCAGCTTGTCCGACATTAGCGAACATAGAGAACAGAACCGACATAAACAACAGAATGGGTACAACCTTCTTCATTTTCCACCTCGATGACTGAAATTGCCCGCAATCGAATACATTATTCGACTTGACCAGACAAATAGTAGACGCATGATGACAGGAAAAGTTGCGTACATAGGAAAAAAGAGGACGATTTCCTCCTATGGGAAGAACCGTCCTCTTGATCGCTAATTATTTCGCTAGTTTAGCGGCTTGTTTTTGCTCATAAGCCGTAATTTTATCTTCATGCTGCAGCGTCAAGCCGATGTCATCCAAGCCTTGAAGCAGGAATTGACGGCGGTGCTCATCAATGTTGAACACGATCTCGAGGCCGTACTCATCAGTAAGAAGGTTGTTCTCCAGATCAACAGACAGCTTGTAGCCTTCATGCTTCGCTGTGCGTTGGAACAGATCCTCTACTTGTTCTTCACTTAGGATGATAGGAAGAATGCTGTTTTTGAAGCAGTTGTTATAGAAAATATCCGCATAAGACGGTGCGATGATGACTTTGAAGCCATAGTCCAGAATAGCCCAAGGCGCGTGCTCACGAGAAGATCCGCAGCCAAAGTTAGCGCGCGAGATAAGAACAGAAGCATTCTCATAACGCGGTTTGTTCGGTTCGAATGATTCGTTCACTTCACCATTCTCGTGGAAACGCCATTCGAAGAACAAGAATTGGCCAAAGCCGCTGCGCTCGATGCGTTTCAGGAATTGCTTAGGAATAATAGCATCCGTGTCAACATTGACGCGGTCTACTGGAGCAACGATGCCCGTTAGCTGTTTAAATGGTTCCATATCGGTAATACCCCTCTCACACGTTCAATTAGTTCAACACTTCAGTTTTGATTTCCCAGTCACGAACATCTGTGAAGCGGCCTTTGACAGCAGCTGCTACAGCCATTGCTGGAGATACAAGGTGCGTACGTCCGCCGCGGCCTTGACGACCCTCGAAGTTACGGTTGGAGGTCGATGCACAGCGTTGTCCTGGCTCAAGTACGTCCGGGTTCATTGCGAGGCACATCGAGCAGCCTGCCTCACGCCATTCGAAGCCAGCTTCGATGAAGACTTTGTCCAAGCCTTCTTTTTCCGCTTGAATCTTAACGCGTCCAGATCCAGGTACGACAATTGCCGTTACACGGTCGCTTACTTTGTAGCCTCTTGCTACTTCAGCAGCAGCGCGAAGGTCTTCGATACGTCCATTCGTACATGATCCGATGAAGACATAATCAATTTCGATTTCTGTCATCGGAGTACCTGGCTTAAGATCCATATATTCAAGAGCTTTCTCAGCTGCTTTGCGTTCGTTCTCAGTAGGCAATTGATCCGGATAAGGAACAGAAGAAGTAATGTCTGTACCCATACCTGGGCTAGTTCCCCAAGTAACTTGCGGGATCAGGGAATCAACGTCGAAGTCAACGATCGTGTCGTACGTTGCGCCTTCATCCGTAGTCAGAAGCTTCCACTCTTCTACAGCTGCCTCGTAGTTGGCAGGTGAATACTCACGGCCTTTGAGATAGTTGAACGTTGTTTCGTCTGGTGCGATAAGGCCTGCGCGCGCGCCGCCTTCGATCGACATGTTGCAGACTGTCATACGCTCTTCCATCGTAAGTGTACGAATCGCTTCGCCTGTATATTCAATAACATAGCCCGTTGCGAAGTCAGTGCCGTATTGCGCGATAACGCCTAGGATCATGTCCTTTGCTGTCACGCCTGGCTTACGAGAGCCTTTGAAGCGAACTTCCATTGTTTTGGCTTTGGACTGCTGCAGACATTGCGTAGCCATAACATGCTCAACCTCGGAAGTACCGATACCGAATGCTAGAGCTCCGAATGCACCATGCGTCGAAGTATGGCTGTCGCCGCATACGATCGTTTTACCCGGATGAGTAAGACCGATTTCTGGACCCATAACGTGCACGACACCTTGGTCAATGTTATCAAGGTCGAACAGCTTAACGCCGAAATCTTTGCAGTTCTGTGTCAGCGTGTCGATCTGCTGCTTCGAGATCGGATCTTTAATGTTGAAACGGTCTTTCGTTGGTACGTTATGATCCATCGTTGCGAATGTCAAGTCAGGACGGCGCACCTTACGGCCGGACAAGCGAAGTCCTTCGAATGCTTGCGGTGATGTAACCTCATGCACCAGTTGAAGGTCGATATAGATTACGCTCGGCTTGCCTTCTTCCTGATGAATGACGTGATTGTCCCAGATCTTCTCAAACAGTGTTCTTTTCGTCATTAAATTCACCCCATCGTTTCAATAAATCGCTATGTTCTTTATTAGATGCTCCTAGCATAGCATTTCTTTCTTGATTGAACCAAGATATAATATCTATAATATTTATAGGTAACGACTATAATGCTAGTATTAGCCTATTTAAGGAGACGATTCCATATGGAACTAAGGCAGCTTCAATATGTCATTCAAATAGCAATCGAGAAAAACTTCTCACGGGCAGCCGAGAAGCTTCATATCGCACAGCCTTCGCTAAGCCAGCAGCTGTCCAAGCTAGAGCAGGAGCTCGGTGTGCTCCTATTTCGAAGGACGACCAACTCGGTAGAGCTAACGCAGGCTGGTCAGGTATTCGTGGACAAATCACAGACTATACTAGATGCTGTCGAACAGCTGAAGCAGGAAATGGATGATATGGCTCAAATGCGTCGCGGCCGTCTAGTAGTCGGTACTCTCCCTATTACAGGCTCGCATATTCTGCCATTGGTCCTTCCGGTATTCGGTGCGCAATATCCTCAGATTGAAGTCGTGCTTGTCGAAGATACCTCATCCAGGCTAGAGCAGCTTACTGCAAGCGGCGGTACTGATCTCAGTCTTCTCTCACTGCCTCTTGCAGACACTTCCTTGGCATGGGAGCCCTTAATGGAAGAGGAAATCTGGCTCGCAGTGCCGGCTCAGCATCACCTTGCCGAACGTACCGACGCAATTGAAGTCAATGAACTCATCAATGAGCCATTTATCGGTCTGAAAAAAGGACAAGGCTTCCGGCAAATTACGGTAGAGCTATGCCAGCAATCGGGCTTCACGCCTAATATTGTGTTCGAGAGCAGCAATATGGAAACGATTCAATCACTTGTAGCTGGTGGAATGGGCATTGCCTTCGTTCCCAAGATGCTGACACGGCAAAAAGGGAGCGATTTCGCCCCCGTCTATCTGCCGCTTGCATCAAGTCCGTCTCGTACTCTTGTTATCGCTAGCCGCAAAGGCCGGTATTTATCCAAAGCGGCAGATGCTTTTATTCGAACAATGAATAAGACTATAAGTCATTATAGGTAGATACTATTAATAGAGTAATGGTCTGCGATCCTCGAATACGGGAATTTTGGAGCGGACGGAATCAACAAGCGACAGATCAATGTCGGCATAGATGATCGCTTCTTCTTCGCCTGCTTCGGCAATCACTTCACCCCAAGGATCAATAACCATCGAATGTCCGAAGAAGGCTGTATCGCCGCTTCTACCGACACGATTGCAGGCAACGACGAACATTTGATTCTCAATGGCCCGTGCGGTAAGCAGTGTACGCCAGTGATGCAGACGGGGATGCGGCCATTCTGCTGGAACGAACAGCAGCTTAGCGCCATTAAGCGCAAGCTTGCGTGCAAGCTCTGGGAACCGAATATCATAGCAGATCATCATACCCGCTCCAGCACCCTCAAGCGATAATGATCCGACCTTGTCTCCAGCTGCCAAATACTTCTCCTCGTCCATCAAGCGGAACAAGTGGATTTTGGAATAGTCTCCAATCTCATTGCCCTCACGGTCGAAGGCATAGATCGTATTGTACACTTCGCCATTGTCCTTGCTCTCTGCAATAGATCCAGCGATGACGTTAATGGCATGCTTGCGGCAAAAGTCGGATACGAACGCTTTGGTCTTCCCTCCATTAAGGTCGGCAAGCTCCGTAATTTCGGTAAGTGCATAGCCGGTATTCCACATCTCTGGGAAGACAATAACATCCGGCTTAACGGCTTGAGCAGCAGCCTCCTCGAGTAAGCCTGCGAGCTTCGCAAAATTGACTTCTGGCTTCCCTACATCTATATCCATTTGCAGCATTGCAATGCGCAATTGTTGTGTCATTTCATTAGCCTCCTGCTTATCGAGCATTATTTTACCTAATGATACCCGCTCATCGTTCTGTGTCAAGTTGGGAATCTTATTCGAGAAGCTTTTATCAACTCGACCAAAGGAGAGATTACAACTCATGCATCTAAACCGATTAGCAGCCATGCTGCTCATAATTTGCTCTCTATCCTTCTATGCCTCAGCCCCATTCGCACAAGCCGCACAAGAAGCTCCTGAGGCAACCTTCAAGCCAGTTCAAGTATTCGACGTGAAAGCAGGGAAAGTGGTTCTATCCACGCCCAATGATAAGCAATTTCAGGATTATGCCTCCAGCTGGATTGGTTCCATCACAGGCCTTGCGCCGCAATTAACGAATGACGAGAGCTGCAGCTATGTCTACCGTATACCGCTTGAGAAGCCTGCAGCTATTAAGATTAATGAGCTTGACTTCGCAACGGATGAAGTGTTCTTGTTCTATTGCGATGGCAAGCCGCCGCTTCTGCTCGTATTTGATGAGAAACGCAGACCTTACCTGCTCCTGTTCTCAGCTGATATCAAGCCATTTATTCAAAAAGTCGGTCTGCCAGCAACCTAAGCCTAGCGAGACGTCTGACTCATTCCTGCGCCATGCCGACTAATGTACTCGACATAAAAGGTTTTTACATGCTACATTTAAGCTAATGTCGTTTAAATTAGAGAGCTATTGTGGAGTGTGAATGAATGGAAACACAAATTGGGAATCATGTAATAAAACCAGCGGATCGGATGTCTTTGCTGCCTACACAGTTTTTCGCCAAGCTCGTAGGCAAAGCTAATGCACAAGCAGCTAAAGGACGGGATGTCATCAATCTGGGACAAGGAAACCCCGACCAGCCGACACCGCCGCATATTGTTGCGAAGCTGCAGGAGGCCGCAGCAAATCCGATGTACCATAAATATCCACCATTCAGTGGCTACGCCTTCCTGAAAGAAGCGGTCGCTAAGCGTTATAAAGAAGACTACGATGTAGATCTGGACCCTGCTAGTGAAGTCGCAATACTATTCGGTGGCAAGACCGGTCTTGTCGAGATTGCGCAATGCTTGCTTAATCCAGGTGATGTGTGTCTTGTTCCTGACCCTGGTTACCCGGATTATTGGTCAGGGGTGGCGCTTGCTGGAGCAGAGATGCATTTCATGCCGCTTACAGCTGACCGGAGCTACTTGCCAGATTATTCGGCAATTAGTGCTGATGCATTAGAACGTGCTAAGCTCATGTTCATGAACTATCCGAACAATCCGACAGGCGCTGTTGCTACCTCTGAATTTTACGAGGAAACGGTCAAGTTCGCTAAGGAGAACGGCGTTGTAATAGCAAGTGACTTCGCTTATGGCGCTATTGGCTTCGATGGCAAGCGTCCAATCAGCTTCCTACAGACGCCAGGAGCTAAGGAAGTTGGAATTGAATTCTATACCCTATCCAAATCCTATAACATGGCTGGCTGGCGTGTAGGCTTCGCAATCGGCAATGCTGAGATCGTGTCATTGATCAACCTGATCCAGGACCACTATTATTGCAGCCTGTTCGGTGGTATCCAGGAAGCAGCTGCGACTGCATTGACTGGACCTCAGCAATGTGTAACCGAGCTGAACGCCATGTATGAGAGCAGGCGTGAAGCATTGTTCGGTGCTCTGGATCGCATCGGTTGGAAGACCGATCGCCCAGGCGGCTCATTCTTCGTCTGGCTCCCAGTACCGATTGGCTATACCTCCGAGTCCTTTGCGGATCTGGTACTGTATGAGGCCGATGTAGTGGTTGCGCCAGGCGTAGGCTTCGGATCACACGGTGAAGGCTATGTCCGTCTTGGACTGCTGACGAGTGAGGAACGGCTCATTGAAGCTGTCGAGCGGATTGGCAAGCTAGGCTTATTCTAAGGTAATGGCAGGCTGGGCGTATGAACCCAGCCTGTCTTTTTATGTTGTAATAAAAGCGTATAAACCCTTCACCTGCCTTGCTTTACAGCAATCCCAGATCATGATATGCTAACATTAATTAAACACCAAACGTGATGACGGGACTAGTAAGCTTGAATAGATCGTGGACAGAGAGTAAATTCCTTAGGCTGCAAGAATTTACCTCGATCGCTCGCTGAACCCTTCCCCCGAACGGCCGGTGATGAGCCGGACAGCGCCTACTGTTACAAGGCTTAAGCTGGATTGCATGTCTTATGGACATTCGGTCAACAAAGGTGGTACCGCGGAAGCTCAGACTTTCGTCCTTTATTGGACGAAGGTCTTTTTATTTTGTCAAGATATGGGAAGGGATCAGATTATGGCGGAACGAATCATTGTAAAAATCGGAAGCAGCTCTCTTACATCGGAAGAAGGCGGGTTAAACCGCGAACGGATCGCATATTTCGCAGCAGAGCTTGCTGCTATGCATAAGGAAGGCAGCACGGTCATTCTCGTTACCTCGGGTGCCGTAGCTGCGGGCTTCCGCCAAGTGGGCTATGCCACAAGGCCAAAGGCCGTTCATGAGAAGCAGGCGGCGGCGGCTGTCGGTCAGGCACTGCTCATGCAGGCTTACCAAGAAGCATTCAGTCAACATGGGATCGGCGCTGCGCAAATTCTGCTCACCCGTGCTGACTTCTCCAATCGCAAGCGTATCCAGAATGCTCTAATGACTATCGAAGAGCTGCTTCGTCTTAAGACGATTCCTATCATTAATGAGAATGATACGGTCGCAACGGACGAGATAAAGTTCGGCGACAATGACAACTTATCTGCACTCGTTGCTACGATGACCAAGGCTTCGCAGCTTGTTATTATTACAGACATGGACGGCTTATATACTGAGGACCCTCGTAAGAACCCGCTCGCAGTCAAGATTGAGCGAGTTGATCAAATATCGGAAGATATTATGAAGCTGGCTGGCGGCGCAGGCTCCTCTGTCGGTACTGGCGGTATGCGCTCCAAGATTGAAGCAGCTCGCATAGCAATGCGGGGCGGCGTTCGCACCTTCATCGGCAAAGTGCAGCAGCCTGGCGATCTAAGTCTTGCAGCAGCCGGAACGGGACGCGGTACCTACTTCGATACTCAGCTTCAAAGCTTGCCGATGAAGAAGCAGTGGCTTGGCTTCCACTCTATGCCTCAAGGGCGTATCTTCGTCGATGAAGGTGCAGAGAACGCTCTGCTGCAAGGCGGCAAGAGCTTGCTGCCTGCCGGCATTCGTGAGAGTATTGGAGACTTCCACCATGGCGATGTCGTCGAGGTTGTTAGTCAAGGCGGTCAGACCATTGGACGTGGTGTAGTCAATTATGATGCTTGGCAGGTTCAGGCTGTTGCTGGCCTCAGTACCGAAGAGGTACGGCGCCGTGTTGATGTCAACCGCATTGAAGTCATTCATCGAGATGAATGGATCTCATTAAATTAGTCTATTCAGCAATATAAACAGGAGGTTGTGTGAATGAACAGCGAGGTTAGAGTAAAAGCAGCATTAGCGCAAGCCGCAGCGAGTACAATGAATAAACTTACCACTGAGCAAAAAAATATCGGTTTATTAGCCATGGCAGATGCACTCATCAGCCAGCAGTCTTCTATAATTGAAGCGAATAAGAAGGATCTTGAGAATGGCCGTGAGCAAGGCACAAGCTCTTCCCTTCTGGACAGACTTGCTCTCGATGAGACTCGTATCCGCTCTATCTCTGATGCCCTGCGTCTCATTGTCGATCTTCCAGACCCTGTTGGCGAGGTGCTCGAGCAATTCGACCGTCCGAACGGTCTTCATGTAGAGAAATCAAGAGTTCCACTTGGTGTTATTGGTATGATTTATGAAGCTCGTCCGAATGTTACTGTTGATGCTGCCAGCCTATGCTTGAAGACTGGCAACTCCGTTGTGCTTCGTGGAGGATCTGCTGCTCTGGAATCCAATCGTCAGATCATCAGTATCTTGCAGGAAGCGCTGAAGGCTACGGATGTTCCATCTGATGCTATCCAGCTGATTGAAGATTCAGATCGCGCTTCCGTCAACGAAATGCTGAAGCTAAATGGTCTACTCGATGTCATTATCCCTCGCGGCGGAGCTTCACTTATTCGCAATGTGGTTGAGAACGCAACCGTTCCAGTCATTGAGACAGGAGCTGGTATCTGCCATACGTTCGCTGATGAAAGTGCTGACTATGAGATGACAGAAGCAATAGCCCTCAACGCCAAAGTTCAACGTCCATCGGTATGCAATTCGATGGAGACATTGCTTGTTCATGAAGCTTTTGCTGACCGTCATCTCTCTCAGCTTGCAGATAAGTTCATTGCAGCAGGTGTTGAGCTGCGTGGGTGTGAGAACACCGTTACGCGAATCCCTCAAGCGGTACTGGCAACGGAAGAGGATTTCGCAACCGAATATAGTGATTATGTTTTAAATATTCGAATTGTAGCAAACTTAGATGAAGCCTTAACACACATAAGGAAGTTCGGTACCAAGCATTCGGAATGTATCGTAACGACTGATACACATAACGCCGACCGCTTCTTACAAGAGGTAGACGCTGCGGCTGTGTATCATAATGCTTCGACTCGCTTCACCGATGGCTTCGAATTCGGATTTGGAGCGGAGATTGGCATCAGCACACAGAAGCTGCATGCTCGTGGACCGATGGGACTTCCTGCCCTAACATCTACGAAATACCGGATATACGGAAACGGTCAGATCCGCGGATAAGCGTCTGATCTTGAATAGGAAACCACTACAAGGCTGGAGGATTGTTATTTATGAAATTATCAACTGAAACGGGAGCGGCGCCCAGCATTCAATCGCTGCAGCTCTGCTTCTACGGGGCTGGGTCAATGGCTGAAGCTATTGTACGGGGAATTATTAATCAGAAGCTGACCTCGCCTGCACATATTTCTATGTTGAATCGTCAGAATGCTGATCGCCTTAACGAGCTTAACTCACGTTATGGCATTCAAACGATTCTGAGCGGTTCGAGTAACGAGCAGTTTCTTCAGCAAGCAGATATCATATTTCTGGCGATGAAGCCCAAGGATGCTCCCGCAGCTCTTGAAGCCATTAAGCCTTATATATTGGGGAAGCAGATTATCATTTCGGTCATTGCGGGCCTTTCTATCTCATCCATTGAAAGACTGCTTGGCAGACAGCTGCCTATTATCCGGACAATGCCGAATACGTCCAGCACGATTGGCTTAGGCGTAACCGGCATCAGCTATTCAAGTACTGTAACACCTGAACAGAAGCAGCTGTCTGAAGCTGTTTTCCAATCCGTAGGTATTACTACTGTCGTAGACGAAGCTCTTCAGGATTCGATTGTCGGCGTGTCGGGCAGCGGTCCCGCATATGTGTACTACTTCATGGAAGCGATGATGACGGCAGCCGGCAAGCTTGGTCTCCAGCCTGATGCTGCCAAGGAGCTCATCGTACAAACCATGCTGGGCGCAGTCGAGATGATCAAATCAACTGGTGAGGAGCCAGCTGATCTGAGAAGGAAAGTCACTTCACCTAATGGCACAACACAAGCAGCTATTGAAACCATGGATCGACACGGCTTCTCTGAGGCTGTCGTACAAGGAATGCTCCGTTCAGCCGAGAGAGCCGGTGAAATCGGTGCCGAAATTGAGAGGAGTATACAGCAATGAGCCAAGTATGCATAGCAACATACCGCAGCTTCGATGAGAAAGCTGATTTTCATAAAAAAGCATTATCCATAGCTGTCGGCTTGACGGTTGGAAGCTGGACGGAGCTTCCTGAAGCGCGCAAAGCCGAGATGGAGAAGCACTTGGGCAAAGTCTTATCTGTTGAAGTTCATGAACCAGCAGATGGAGAACGCTATGCCGATATTCGGATCGCTTACCCAGACATCAACTTCAGCCGCGATATTCCTGCCCTGCTCGTGACGATCTTCGGCAAGCTGTCCATGGATGGACGAATTAAGCTCATCGATATCGATGTTTCTGAGGAATTCGGATCTGCTTTCCCTGGCCCCGCCTTCGGCCTTAACGGCGTTCGCGACTTGCTTGGTGTACATGATCGTCCATTGCTTATGAGCATCTTCAAATCCGTTGTTGGTCATGATTTAGCCAATCTTCAGGACCAGTTCTATAAGCAAGCCCTTGGCGGCGTTGACTTAATCAAGGATGATGAAATTCTGTTCGAGAATCCATTGACTCCGCTTGAGAAACGTGTTGAGGCGTGCATGGAAGCGGCAGCTCACGCTCAACAGGAAACTGGCCAAAAGCTTCTGTATGCGGTCAATTTGACCGGACCTACGTCTAAGCTGGCCGAGCAGGCACGCAAAGCAATCGCTGCTGGTGCCAATGCCCTGCTGTTCAATGTGCTGGCTTACGGATATGACGTTCTGCATGAGCTGAGCAAGGATGCTTCGATTAACGTTCCTATCGCAGCACATCCAGCAATGGCTGGTGCTCTCTATCCCTCTCCGCATTATGGGATAAGCGCATCCGTACTACTGGGCAAGCTGATGAGGCTGGCAGGTGCAGATCTGGTTCTCTTCCCTTCTCCTTACGGCTCAGTCGTCATGCCTCGGGAAGAGAATCTAGCCGTGAAGGACGTATTGCTGGCACCATCGAGCACGTTACGGACCAGCTTCCCTGTTCCATCTGCTGGTATTCATCCAGGGCTCGTGCCTCTTATTCTGCGTGACTTCGGACATGATGTCGTCGTCAATGCAGGCGGCGGCATCCACGGACATCCGATGGGGACAGCAGCTGGCGGACAAGCCTTCCGTATCGCCATCTCAGCAGCTACACAAGGTATTCCGCTTAGAGAAGCGGCAGCACAGCCAGGTAATGAACCGCTGCAAGCAGCGATAGACGCATGGGGGATTAAGGAATGACATTGACAGCTAAGAAACGCATCATCTTCTGTGACTTTGACGGTACGATTACCGTTAATGATAATATCATCGCGATTATACGCCATTTCAACCCGCCAGGCTGGGAGTCTATCGCAGAGCAAGTTCTCTCACAGCAGATTTCTATTCGTGACGGGGTTGGACAAATGTTCCATCTTCTTCCTACCTCAATGAAGCAGGAAGTCGTTGACTATGGAATCAATAATGCCCGTATCCGTGAAGGGTTTGCCGATTTGCTGGCATACTGCGCTAACCATGATATTGAGTTTTATGTGACGAGCGGCGGCATAGACTTCTTCGTCTTCCCTATTCTTGAGCAGTTCGGCATTCCTCAAGATCATATCTATTGCAATGGCAGTGATTTCAGCGGAGACACTATTGCTATTACATGGCCCAATCCTTGTGACGGCAGCTGTACGAATGACTGCGGCATGTGCAAAACGACCATTATGCGCAGATTCCCAGTAGACCAATATGAACGTATTCTGATCGGTGACAGCGTGACCGATTTTGAAGGCGCCAAGCTGGCTGATCTTGTATTCTCCCGCTCCATTCTGACAGTCAAATGCCAGGAGCTTGGTCTGCCGCATCATGAGTTCGACAGCTTCCACGATATTATTAGCAAGCTCGATCAGGAAAGGACGTAATCATCCATGGCATATAAAGATGTAAGATTAGAACAGAAGCAGCAAGCATTCGCTGAGCTTCGTGAAGTGAAGGAGCTCTTCGCTTCACGCGGCTGGTTCCCTGGAACAAGCGGCAACCTCTCCATTCGCGTTGGTGATTATACGCCTGAAGAGTTCCAATTCGCTATAACGGCAAGCGGCAAAGATAAGACGGTACATACACCGGAGGATTATCTTATCGTCGATCAGGATGGCAAGGCATGCGAAGCAACCTCCCT
This sequence comes from Paenibacillus xinjiangensis, assembly GCF_059686975.1. Classification (NCBI taxonomy): domain Bacteria; kingdom Bacillati; phylum Bacillota; class Bacilli; order Caryophanales; family Paenibacillaceae; genus Paenibacillus; species Paenibacillus xinjiangensis. The sequence continues at coordinate 60,920 of NZ_JCAALS010000004.1, forward strand.
CAAGCCTTCTGCTGAAACGCTGATCCATAATGAGATTTACAGGCTGACTGGCGCTGGCGCTATTTTCCATATTCATTCCGTGTACAATAGCGTAATTTCAGAATGGTTCTGGGATCGCAAAGCAGTACCGGTCGATGGCGTAGAGCTGATTAAAGGACTTAATATTTGGGATGAGGAAGCCCACATCGATATCCCTATCGTCTCCAACTTTGCAGAGATTGCCCGCATCGTACCGGAGGTCACAGAGCGATTAGTCGAGCGTATTCCTGGCATTCTGCTGCGTAAGCATGGGATCTATGCTTGGGGGGCGAATGCCTTTGAAGCGAAGCGCCATCTGGAAGCATTCGAATTCATCTTCGAATATGTGTATCGCTGGGAACTGTTGAACGGAAGAAAATAAGGCACCGAGGACCGAACCTGAGGCTTACGCTTAAGGCTCGGTCTTTTTTTTGAAGCTAATATGTCATTTGGGTGTTGACCTTAACGTTACGTAATCGTTCATGATCATATATAGGGGTGATAGAATTGAAGGTTCATGAAGCAGCTCAACGGCTTGGGATTACACCTCGAACACTGCGGTTCTATGAGGAGAAGGGGCTTATCCACCCCGTCAAAGACAAAGACAACGGTTACCGCCAGTATAGTGATGACGATATGAACCGTTTGAAGTGGATCGTTGCACTTAGGGAGCTTGGCATGCCCATTCACACGACAGCTGATGCGCTGAGCGTTATCGAGGATAAAGCGGCTTTCTTGCGCAAGGTAGATGAAGCTCGTTCTCTGTTATACGAGGAATGGCTCGCCTCAGCACAGAAGCTGCAAGCACTGGAGCATACAATTGATGCTTGGCAGCAGCAGTCGGTTCCGGAGCTTGAGCTGGCAGAACAGCTTGCTGGCCAACTTAAGCATATTCGGACAATGCGTTCGGCTTGGAAGGATGAATGGGATTATGATGAGCTTGCACTTCGTTATGGTCAATCTGCACCGCAGGCTGCCTTAGCCGCTGAACTAACACCGCACCAGTATGAGGAAGGGCATCGCCGGACGGTCGATTGGATTGATCCTGCACTGGGTGAGCATGGACTTGAGCTTGGTGCAGGCACAGGCAACCTTACAGTGAAGCTAACTGCAGCAGGCGCTCGAATGTGTGTCATTGAGCAATCTGCCGAGATGCTTGCCGTGCTGCGCAGTCGACTGCCGCATGTGGAGCAGAAGCTTGGTAATATGCTGGCCTTGCCGATCGCAGCTCAAGCCTATTCTTTTGTAGCCGCAAGCTTCGTAATACGGCATTTGAATGCATCCCAGCAGCTCATAGCCATTAGAGAGATGGATCGCGTTCTTCAGCCTCAAGGCAGAATCGTTATTACCGATATTCAGCCGCAAGCAGTACAGCAATCCCTCTTCCCTCCCACCTCTAGCAACTCTGCGCTGCCATGCCATGAGAGCGTGCTTACTTGGCTGCAGGAGCATGGCTATTCCATCGTATTCGATCATGTGGAAGACAGAATCTCATTGCTTATTGCAGTAAAACAATTCAGCTAGGAGGAGGTTATGAGATGAACAAGGAGCAATTAGATGACATGTACAAGCAGGACTCTTATGTGTGGGGATTAGAGCCGAATGAGCTTGCTGTACAACTCGTAAGCAGACTTAACAACGGACAGTTGCTTGCGAACGACTCCAGTAGCCTGCGATTACTTGATCTCGGCGCCGGAGAGGGCCGTGACAGTGTTTATTTTGCTAAGCAGGGTATGGTTGTGACAGCATTCGACATTAGCTCTAACGGGCTTCAGAAGGCTTTAGAGCTTGCATCTAGTGCTGGCGTGGAACTTACAACAATCTGCTCCAATATGAATGAATGGCTGCTCAAGGAGAAAGATGAACTTGTATCGGAGTTTGAGGTTGTCTATTCCATCGGAGCTTTGCAGTATTTGGAGCCATCGCTCCGCAATCGTCAGTTCGAACGACTCAAGGCTATAACTTCCGATGGCGGCATTCATGCTCTATTTGCTTTTACCCATCAGGATGATTTGCCTCTCGCTCCGGATTGGGGGACGAATGAATATTTATATGGGGACAATGAGATGCTGGAGCACTATCAAGACTGGGATATCATTGATTCTTACAGCTGCCGCTTCCCTTGCAGCTCCTCTGGTGTCCCACACGTTCACGCTGCCCGTATATTGTTCGCACGCAAGCCATCGCGCAAGCTGTAGAAGCAACTGATTCGTTTAAACCTCCTGTGAAGCAATTATTCTCTGTAAATGAGCGAAATGAGGTTCGCCAGCAGCGAAAGTAATTTCGCTATTTGAGGCGGGAGGGTTTAATTACGAGTGTGTTGGGTTTATCACACGTTGGCGGTCAGTTAAGACGCAGCTCTCGAATATGCTTTTGCAACTATAATTGAACCGGAGCCGTCTAATTCATAAGCAGCTGTACCGTAGTATTAGGGGGCGATGGATATTAAAAAGATAACCGTAATAGTCATTCTACTAAGCTTGATGCTGACAGCTTGCAGCAAGGTAAGCTTATTCGAGGAAACGATTGATACGATTAACCAAGGCAGCTTCCTTGTGAATTGCTCGGACGAGGTAAACCGGAATAAGACTGGAGATATCAATGCAATTGGTTACTTATGCGATATCGCAATAACTAGCGATACTACACTGAAGGAGCAAGAAGGAAGCTCCCTGCAATTCGAAGATTTCTCCAAGGGAGATCTCATTCGAATTACGCTCATGAAGCCGGAGGATATTAGTCCAAGCAACGGGAGCTTCAAGGCCGCAGAAATTATTCGATTAGAAATCGCGCAGTAGGCATTCTTAATTGACCCGGTAACAAACAAAAGAGGCAGTGCCACATAGCACTGCCTCTTTGTCATAGATCAAGCTAACCACGCACGCCTCTGAATTTCTGTGAATGCACTCTCGCTTCATCCGCATTGGTCACTCGATTGCGACCCCAATCAATCAGGATACGATCGATGTACTTGAAATTCAGTTTGCCAGAGAATACAGCCTCTTTGAGAGCGAAGCGAATCAGCTCATCCTGATATTTGTCTTGATCGAGCCAGCTGCTAATCGTCTCACATTCCATTGGAGACAGCAGCCTGCCGAATTCTTGCTCAAAAACAGAAAATAAGTTCGTCGGATCTGCAGTCCCACGCTTCACAGGCTGACGCTCCGCTTTCCTCGTCTCACGCTTCTCCTGTGCAGCCCATTCAGCTGCCCTCAGCAGCCATCCACTCCAATTATATTGCTCAGACTGAATGCCAGATAAAGAATCGAATTGATCGTCAATAGCGAGAAAACCATCCTTCATCAATCGTCCGAGCAGCTGTTCAACGGACCGTACAGTTGTTCCGAGCCGTTCTGCCAATTGTTCAGGAGTCGGGAATTCAACTCCCTCCGACTCACGAAACAGCATAAGCTGCAGCAGCAGCATGGCTTCCGTATCGGATAAATCCAGATGGCGATAAGAGCGCAGCAGCAGCGCCGACACATGCACGCCTCCCTCATTCATTACAGCAGCCATGCCGCGTGAATAAGCTTTCCACATGTCGTCATTGCTCACGATTCTCATCCCTCCTACCTCATAATGTTAAGGCTTCATCGAATTTTAAGCTTGTTCTTGAGCAATCGTGTAGGTATCACGCGCAATCAACAGCTCCTCGTTCGTCGGAACGACAAGCACTTTCACACGGGAAGCAGCAGTCGAGATGACTCGAGCTTGCTTGCTGCGTTCTGCATTGCGGGCTTCATCAAGCTCAATGCCAAGGAAAGTAAGTCCTTCGCATACTGCTTTACGAAGAACCGATGAATTCTCACCGACGCCTGCTGTAAAGACCAATACATCAATGCCATTCATAGCAGCAGCGTAAGAACCGATGTATTTGCGCACACGATAAGTATACATATCAAATGCCAGCTTCGCCTTACGGTCGCCTTCATCCATCGCTTCCGTTACTTCGCGCATATCACTGCTGATGCCGGAAACAGCAAGCATTCCGCTGTGCTTGTTAAGCATGGAATTAACCTCATTCAATGTCAATTCCTCTTTATTCATAACAAACGGTACGATTGCAGGGTCGATATCTCCACTACGTGTTCCCATCATGAGACCTTCCAGTGGTGTCATTCCCATACTCGTATCCAATGATTTGCCATCCAAGATAGCGGTACAGCTAGCACCATTGCCAATGTGGCAAGAGACCATTTTGAGGGACTCCAATGATTGTCCAAGCAGCTCAGCGCCTTGTTGGCTCACATACTGATGAGAAGTACCGTGGAAGCCGTAACGGCGAATTTTGTGTCTGCTGTACAGTACCGTTGGAATAGGATACAAATACGAGGTATTCGGCATCGACTGATGGAAGGCTGTATCGAATACAAGCACCTGCGGCACGTTAGGCATATTCGCCTCAACCGCCATTATGCCCATCATGTGAGCTGGATTGTGAAGCGGCGCAAGATCGAACAGCTTGCGAATCTCAAGCTTCACGTCAGGAGTAACAAGTACAGAGCTCTGGAATACTTCTCCACCATGAACAACGCGATGACCGACTGCTTGAATCTCAGCCATCGATGCAACGGCACCATATTCCGGGTGTGTCAGCATATCGATTACTCTTTTAACGGCAGTCACATGGTCCAGAATTTCACTAACATCACGCACCTCTGGCTTGTCCGGTGGCTCATGCGTAACGATGGAGGAATCCATGCCGATCCGCTCTACTCTGCCGCTTGCAAGCACCGATTCATCCTTCATGTTATACAATTGATATTTCAAAGAAGAGCTGCCTGCATTAATTACGAGTACTATCATTAGATTCGGTCCCCATCCTTATCATATTTGAAAAATCCTTCGCCTGTTTTGACACCAAGATTGCCAGCGCGAACCATCTTCTTCAGCACGATTGACGGACGGTATTTCAGCTCACCATATTCACGGAACATCCGATCAAGTGCTGCTAGAACAGAATCCAATCCGAAACGGTCAGCCATCTCGAACGGACCATGCTGGAATGAATATCCAATTCTCATCGCATTGTCGATATCTTCAGCCGATGCAACGCCTTCTTCCAGAACATGAAGCGCCTCATTAATCAGCAGACAAATAAGCCGGGAAGTTACAAAGCCCGGTGATTCAAACACCATAATCCCTTTTTTCTGAATAACTTCCTCGACGAATTGCTTCGTTCTGACGAATGTATCCTCTGAGGTTTTGAGTCCCCGAACAATCTCAACTAGGTCGATCTTAGATACTGGATAAATAAAATGCGTACCGATAACCCGATCCGGGTTCTTCGTTACACTTGCCAGTTCAGTTAGGCTAAGTGTTGACGTATTGCTCGCCAGTATCACATCTGGAGGACAAATACGGTCAACCTGCTCGAATACGGCCTTCTTGCTCTCAAGATCCTCCGTAATCGATTCAATAACGAGTTCACAATCCGCAAGGTTGTCGTAGTTCTCACACAGATGAATACGGTTGAGAATAAGCTTCTTCTCTGACTGTGTAAGTGCCCATTTCTCGATCTGTCTTTCCAGACTAAGCTCGATCATTTCTTTGCCGTATGTCAAACGCTCTGACGAACGCTCCATTAGATAGACGTCCAGGCCATTAGAAGCAAGCATCTCTGCTATACCTTGCCCCATCGTACCGGCTCCAATTACTCCTACTTTTTTGATAGACATGATTCTCTCCTTGTTTTGTTTCTCTTGATGTTTATTGAGAAACATTCTCTTTATATTTATACTCTTCTTTATTATAACGATTTTCAGAAAAAAAAGAAGGCAGACAACGTGTCCGCCTTCAAATTGTGACATTTTAAGCGATATTCGAGAGTTTGTGAAGCAAATCACGGAAATCTTTGCCGCTGATGGTCTCTTCACGGATAACTACGTCTAATGCTTGGAGGAATACCGAGCGCTTCGCTTCCAGCATGGTCTTCGTCCGAAGCATCAGATCATCGAGAATTGAGCGGTTAATGGTGGCCCAGCTATCAGGTGTCATCATCTTCGAATCAATAATTCCAAGCTCCGTTAAGCCCGACTCGACCAAAGTCCGAACGATATTCATCGCTTGATCGAAGTCGCCGCGAGAGCCCGTGCTTCGATCACCATAGAACATCTCTTCAGCAGCAGCCCCCGCCAGAGCAATCATAATTTGTCCATTCAAAAATTCTCGTGTATACAAATATTGATCCTGCTGCGGATTATGGCGAACATAGCCCAGCGCTTGCCCACGCGGGGACAGCGCAACCTGCGACACACTGCCAGGGCGAACAATCTCAGCTGCTATAGCATGACCTAGCTCATGAAGCGCAATACGCTCGCGCTCCTCTTTGGTTGCTTCGCGGTCAGTCTTCTCACCCATCATGACCTTATCAATGGCCATGCCCAGATGGTGCTCCATGATAGCAGCGCTATTGTCACGCAAGGCATAGATTGCACCCTCATTCATTACCCCTTCGAGCTGGGCGCCAGAGAATCCGAACGATTCCGTTGCAATTTTGTCCAAATCAACTGAGGAATCAAGCGGTTTATTCGCAGCATGAAGAGTAAGGATATGCAGACGTCCCTTCTTGTCAGGAAGCTCTACGCCTATATGACGGTCGAACCGGCCTGGTCGGAGGAGCGCACTGTCCAGCATTTCCTTCCTATTCGTAGCTGCAATAATCAGAATACGCGGTGATTCGTCAGACCGGATGCCATCCATTTCTGTAAGCAGCTGATTAAGAGTCTGATCGTATTCGCGATGCTGACCGCCATCCCGCTTACCGCCAATTACATCGATCTCATCTATAAAAATAACCGCATTGCTTTTGTTTGCCTTCTTCGCTTTTTGCCTAGCTTCCTTGAACAAATCACGAATGCGGCCTGCCCCTACACCTACATACATTTCCACAAATTCACTGCCCGAAGCAGCCAGATAAATAGAATCTGTATAGTGTGCGGCTGCCTTAGCCATTAAGGTTTTACCTGTTCCCGGAGGTCCGGTCAGCAGAATGCCTTTCATAGGACGAATGCCAAGCTTCTTCATCTCTTCATACTTCACAAGAAAGTCGAGAGCCTCTATAAGCTCCTGCTTCGCACGTTCCTGCCCTCCGATCTGTTCGAAGGTTAGAGAAACCTTCTTCAGCTCAGACGATTTTCTGGAGCCTTGAGCTGCAGTCATTCGTGTTTTTCCCCCACGAGAAGCGAATAACACCACTGCACCCAATACAGCAAGCATTAGAAACGGAACAATGTTAACGCCCGTGTACATTAAGAACGCTAATAGAACAGGTACGAAGCCGACCAGCATTTCTTTCCAATATTTAAGCATAGGTCGACACCTCCAGCTGTGCTGGTACACGAGGAAGCACGACGTATTTCGATGCAGAATCATCTTTTAACGTAATATATACATTCTTATCATCCATATCTGTAACAACTTGAACACCTTGATATTGCTCAGCTAACTGCTCTAAGGAAGCTGGTATATCTGAGTATTGCTTGGTTTCCATCGCCTGTGCTACATCGAATAATGCCGAAGACCAGATTTGATCTAATCGTACACTGGAATCTGGGTCCTTAATAGTAAGCTGCAGCTCCCTAGTGCCGATTATATCTTTGCCTTTTTCATTAATTGAATCATATATAGACTTCAAGTTCGCATCAGGCTCCAACGTTAATTGGATAGAAACAACTTCTTTATCTAGAATGGGAGTGTCCGCTTGGACAATACCGTCCACTTCTTTAACCGCTTTTTGTAATGGTGCATCAATCGCAACTTGATTATAGAGAAGCCATCCTCCAAACAAGATCAGAACGGAGGCTGCAACAGTTATAAGTGTCGGAACAACTCGTAGCTTCATTCATAAATCCCCCTCTGTCCATAATGTAATACATCATTCGTATATCAACACCGCTATACGAAAGTATATCACATTATAATAGACAGAAGAGGGTGTAAAAATAGGAAGCAATCGTGATTATCCAGCAGAGCTGGCAGGCAGACGGTATTCATTAAGCAGCGTACCGTCACGGAAGCTGTAGAAATCATAATAATATTTATCTACATTCTCATCACTCATATAGAATACTTCCCATACGAGCTGTCCATTCATTACGCCAGGCTGAACTCGCTTTATGATCAAATCTGGTTTGGCTTGGCGGAATGCTGCCCGCACATCCGCCTTTCTTACCGCTTCAGAAGATTTCACAATCAGCTCGGTTCCTTGCGTTATTATTTCTTCTTCTCCTGCCTCATCAGCTTGAGTTACCGGAGGAGTGACGAAGACGAAGACCTCTTCTCCCGCCTCATCCTCACCCTCAACAACCCAGGTCTGCTTATCCCATACATGCTTGGTAATCGCAGTAACTGACGTAAGCCCAGCAGCTTCAATGGCTTGAGATTTGATGGTCTTCTCCGTCATCCAGAATGGATTTTGTACGGTATTGTAATATATAAGCATACCCGCAGCAAGAGCTGCCAATAGAACGCCAACAACGGCAAGAGTTCGGCCAGGAGTCATGAAGGCCTTACGCTTTCTAGTGCTTACCCGCATAACAGCTAGCCCTTCAGCAGACGGTCGAAGCTTGCTGCTGCCTCATACCGGATTTGTTCTTCATCCAGAAGCGTGCATTGCCCCTTGCTGACAACCTGCTTACCATCAACCCATACATCCGTAACATCGCGGCCTGAACCCGAATATACGAGGTGGGATACGAGATCAGTCTGCGGATAATAATGCGGCTGTTCAATATCTAGAGCAATGAAATCAGCCTTCATCCCAACAATGAGCTGACCTATGGAGCCTTCTTGCCAGATTGAGCGAGCTCCATACAAGGTGCCCATGCGCAACGCTTCCATAGCAGGAACAACCGTAGGATCGCCTGATACGCCTTTATGAAGAAGTGCCGCAAACTTAATTTCCTTGAACAAATCCAAGTTATTGTTGCTCGCTGCACTGTCTGTACCAAGCGAGACTGTCACTCCTGCCTTCAACAAATCAGGTACACGTGCAATTCCACTTGCAAGCTTCAGATTGCTAACCGGATTATGCGATACAGCTACCTTCCGATCAGCAAGCAGAGCGATTTCCTCATCATTCAAGTGTACAGCATGTGCAACTAGCGCAGGACGTGAGAAGAGTCCGAGGCGATCCAGATGCTCAACTGGACGTACGCCGTAATCCCGAACATTTTGCTCCACTTCTGCCATTGTTTCTGACATATGGGTATGAACCGGAAGATCATAATCATGAGCCGCTTGAACGAATTTCTCTATATAATCCGGAGGGCAGGTATACGGAGCATGTGGTGATATCATCGTTGTGATTCGACCATCTGCCTTGCCATTCCAATCACGTGCAAAAGCAATGGCTTCAGTGAGCTTCGACTGCTGCTCAGCTTCTGAGCACAGGCCGATTACTCCTCTTGTCAAACATCCTCTGATACCTGACTGCTCCACCATAAGTGCTACTTGATCCATTCGATCGTACATATCTACAAAGGTAGTCGTACCTGACTTCAACATCTCTACAATCGCAAGAGCGCTTCCAGCCCTTGTATCTTTGTCAATGTATCTGCCTTCCATCGGCCACATCTTCTGCTCCAGCCATACCTGCAAATTCTGATCGTCAGAGTACCCTCTCAGCAATGTCATTGCGGCGTGTCCATGCGTATTAATCAAGCCAGGCATGTAAGCGTGCTTGCTTCCATCGACTCGCTCTACTGATTGTTCCAAATTCTCAGGCTGGGCTTCGCCAATGTATGTAATTCGATCATTGGTAATAACCATATGACCACGAACAACAGGTTGTTTCTCATCCATAGTAACGAATAAACCATTCTCAATCCAAGTCTGACTCATTTTCATCGTTCCTTCCTTTTTCCAAATAATAAGCTAGACTTAACAGCTCTCTTGTGAAATCTGCATGATGAACCCGAACCTCTTCTGGTACTCGTAGAATAGCCGGAGCGAAGTTAAGAATACCCTCTACACCGGCCTCGACAATTTGGTTCGCTACATTCTGGGCTTCGTGACTAGGTACAGTAATAATACCGATACGAATATCATATTCAGCTACTGTCTTCTTGAGCGTCTCCATCGGCATAACGGTCAAGTTATTGATCTTCGTGCCAATTTTGGATGGGTGAACATCGAAGACAGCAACTATCTTCATATTATCTTTCGAATAAGTATTGTAATTACAGAGGGCATGCCCTAAATTACCAGCACCGATGAGTACGACATTAATCGCTCGATCGAGCTTTAATATTTGCCGAATCTTATCAATAAGATGAGTCACATCATAGCCAATTCCTTTGCGGCCGAAATCACCGAAATAAGCTAAATCCTTACGGATTTGAGCTGGGTTAAGATCAAGCTTCACCCCAAGCTCCTGTGAGGAAACGGTTTGAACTTCTCGATTATCCAGCTCATTGAGCACTTGAAGGTAAATAGGCAGCCGTCTTACGACTGCCTCTGAAATCTTCGTCTGTTTCATCAGCCTTCATTCTTCCCTTCCGCAAGCCACTCACGCATTCTTGGCACAATCTGTTCAATATGCATATGCTCGATTTTTGGTCCAGGCAGAGAATACAAAAAGTGTTTGCCATAATACGTCTCTATTACTCTCGTATCATAGATAATGACAATCCCTTTATCCTGTGAGGTCCGAACGAGTCTACCGAAGCCTTGCTTGAAGCGAATAACCGCTTGTGGTATAGATAATTTCATAAAAGGATTCTGTTTCTGCTTCTGCAGCATTTCGGATTTCGCCTCAACAAGCGGATGATTCGGTGGCTGGAACGGCAGCCTCACAATTGCAAGGCATGTTAAAGCGTCTCCAGGTATGTCTACACCTTCCCAGAAGCTGCTTGTTCCAAGCAATACAGACTCTGGCTGCTGTGTGAACCTTCGGGTGAGCTTCGTTCGATTGCCACTGTCTATTCCTTGACCCAGCACTTGAATGCTAGAACCAGTTAACGCTTCTTTGAGCGGTTCATACACTTGCTTAAGCATCCGGTACGAGGTGAACAGCACGAGCATGCGCCCTTTCGTCTCCATCGCTGCAGAAGCTAATGAACTGACGAGCATCGAGACGAACTGCTGATCTCCTCCAGCGCCTTTAAGCGTTGGGAAGTTGCGCGGAATAATAACGAGCGCTTGATCCCTATAATTGAATGGAGAAGGCAGCTGTACCGTCTTCAGCCTGTTCGTCTGCTCAAATCCGGTTAGTCCAAGCTGCTCTTCGGCATATTGGAACGACTTCTGAACAGAAAGAGTGGCAGACGTTAGAATGATGCTCTCCTTCACGTCGAAGAAATATTGCTGCAGCTGACTACTTACATCAACCGGTACGGAATATAAATGTACGGATCTATAGCGATTAGCAGTGGTAGCTTCAATCCAAGGCACTTCTGTTGCTTGATCCATCTTCATGAACGTGCGCAAATCATCCTTCACACGCATTAAATCACGAATAGCACCATTAATATCCGTAATAGTCGCCTGAATAGTCGTATCATCCAGACGCTCTTTTATATCAGACACCATTTTATCCACTGTACGTGTAACTCGTCCTAGCTCTGCATGTACATTATCCTCAACGGTGATGGCGTCATCCCAGCCTGTTGGCAGATTATCACTGCGTAAGCGGCAGACGGCTTGGCCATTATCATTGCTGACGTCCGACGAATTGCCTACGAAGCTGTAGAACATCTCGAATAATTTATCCCAGTGCTCCTTAACTTCATTGAACACGGGTATTACTGTATCGATGGTTTCCACCCATGCATTTGCCCTCTCGTCACCCTCCTGCTGGAGCTTGAATCGGAGCGAGGGAAGCAGACCGGAACGGCTGTCTTTGAACAATCGCATCGTAGCATTCATTAAGGAATAATAGGATAACTGCATACCCAGATGCTTGCTGGCTACCTCCTCCATATGATGGGCTTCATCAATGATGAGATGATTATAGCCTGGAAGCAGTCGATGATCCGCTCGAATATCAGTGAACAGCATCGAGTGATTCGTTATGCATACATCTGCAATGTTAGCCTCATGCTTGGCACGATGATAATAGCAGCGCTTGAACCATGGGCATTGCCTATTCAGACACGAGTCCGCATCACTAGCCACTGTAGACCAGAAGTCGGTTCCTTTATTGTTGAAATTAAGCTCTTCTTGATCACCCGTCTCTGTCTCCCCTAGCCATACCACCATCTGTGAAGCGGTAATTGCATCCTCATACGGAGAAGCCAAATCGCGTGTATTTATTTTATTCTCGAATTTTCGTAGACATAAATAATTGCCGCGTCCCTTGAATATAGAAGCACGGAAGTCAAAAGGCAGCAATTCCTTGAGCAATGGCACGTCCCGATGACGCAGCTGCTCCTGCAAATTAATCGTATGCGTGCTTACGACTATCTTCTTCTCCTCACGGACACCATAATAAAGGGAGGGAATCAAATAACCGAGAGATTTACCTGTTCCAGTACCCGCTTCAATCAACAAATGACGGCCACTATTCAGAGAGTCATATACCTCATGGAACATGGTCGTCTGTGCTTCTCGTTCCTCATAGCCTGGGAATTTCTCAATAAATTTCTGTTTAATTGCATCCAAATATTGCTCAAAAGAAAAGTCGCTTAGCGGCTGTTCATCAGCACCGGCTCGTGCTGGCTGTTCTTCAGTCCATTCACCAGCCTTCAAAGCGAACTGATTAAAGTACTCATAATCATTCGTCTCGAACATCGTCTGCTGCTCTGCCTGCTGCAGCGCTAGACCTATGAACCAGCTAAGATCGCTGCTGCTGTCTATAAGAAAGGATAGCCGCTGCAAAGTAAGCAGCGGCAGGTTTCTGAGCTTGCGTACGGATTCAGCAAATAAAATGGCTGTAGCCATCGCATCGCTGTCAGCACGATGATGCTGTTCATGGGTGATACCGAATTGCTCGGATACTGCTCCAAGCTGGTAGGACGTAATGGATGGATAGAGCACCTTCAATAATTCGATCGTGTCCAGCCTTCGTCCACCGAACATATGATAGCCGCTGCGATCGAGCGCTTGATTCAAGAAGCCTGCATCGAAGTTGACATTATGGGCAACTAGAACAGCGTCATCAAGCAGAGGAATGAGCTGCATCAGAACTTCATCAAGCGCTGGAGCGTCAGCTACCATGGCGGCATCAATTCCAGTTAGCTGAGTTATAAACGCTGGAATTGGAATAGTAGGCTGTACAAACGTATTGAACGTTTGTACAACCTCCAAATCATTATCAAGAATAACGAGACCAACCTCAAGAATTTCATCAGTTGCACTATGTCCCGTCGTTTCCAAATCTAATACGGCAAATTTCATTAACGACCGATCCCTTCACAAGCAGCAAAGCTCGGTACTACCAAAAAATAAGGACAATTGCTGCGGCGTTTCTTTACAACATTTCAAGTTGTTTAACGGGTCCTTGAAGCTCGGGCAAGTGTCATAAGCTTGAATAAATAATTGCTCTGCTTGCTCCAAGTTCATGTAGACCGCTTGAATGCACCCAAGGGCATTATAGCCTAAAGCACGCCACTTCGGATAGTCCGTTAAAGCAACTAATAGCTGAAAATGTCGTTGCGCTTCGCTCCAATTCTGAAGATGCATGAAAGTCATCGCTAAATACAGGCGAGCCAGATTGCATTCCGGCAAATTGCTGACAGCCATCTGAAATTGGGAGGCTGCATGGGAGAACATAAATAACTTATAATACCCTTGACCTTTAGAAATCATTTCAGCCAGTTCGTAAGGAAGCACCATATCCAGCTCACTGTTATAGGGCTGCTTGGTGATTTCCGGTTGTTCCGGCGCTGCAGCTTCCGTTGTTGCGGTTAATGATTCCGATGCCGCAGCCATAGCAGCTGCTGCGGCACCTGCATTCATTAGAGCAGCAGCGGAAGGCTGCTGCTTATCCATGGACAGATCCAAAGTGCCCTGCATTTCAACAAAATCACTAAGCTTTTCCTCGAACTCGATCCATTGCTCCACTAATGAATCGTTCACCTTCTTGAGCATCATCAGCTGTTCTTCATATTGCTGCTTCTGTTCCCCACCCGATTCCGGATAGGCTTCAATAAGATGTTCAAGCATTTCGTTCATGGCAGCAAACATATGTTGAAACATATACCGCATCCCGCCTTCACCAAAGAATTTAGGAGTGTTATGCTCATTCTTTGTTAAGGCGGGTCTTTTCATACTCGGTACCAGTCGTTACATAACACAGGGACTTCTATAAGGCTGCATCTTACAAAATTGTGGCATGGATTTCTTCCGTCAGACTAGTGAGCGGTTTATTCACACTGTCTAATATCGTCACGATTGGCTTATGCTGTCTTGCTTCTTCATCTGTCATGTTCGCATAAGAAATAATAATGACTTGATCACCAGGCTGAACTTGACGAGCAGCTGCTCCATTCAAGCATATTACTCCAGAACCGCGCTGCCCCGTTATGACATAAGTCTCAAACCGAGCGCCATTGTTGTTGTTGACGATTTGTACCTTCTCGTTCTCCCAAATATTCGCTGCATCCATTAAATCCTCATCAATTGTAATACTGCCTACATAATTAAGATTCGCTTCTGTCACAGTAGCGCGGTGCAGCTTGGATTTCATCATCGTTCTATACACAGTCATTCACCTCAGCTCCAATGAATAGTTCATTATCAATTAACCTGGTTGTTCCAAATTTAACGGCTAACGCCAAAATATATCGGTTCGACTCGAGTTGAAGCAACTCATTGTTATCAAGCGGCGTCAAGCTTGGATAATTCAGCCATTCCACGTAATCGATCTCAGCCAGACTTGCTTCAGCAATAGCTTCTTTGACTTGAGCTACGACCTGCTCAGAGGTCACACCAGGCTGTGCAGCCCATTCTCTAGCCTGCGAGAGTGACCGCGACAAGACAACTGCCTGCTGACGCTGCTCAGCACTCAAATACACATTGCGCGAGCTGAGTGCAAGTCCGTCAGGCTCACGAACAATTGGACATGGAACAATGGTTACTGGGAAATTCAGATCCTCCGTCATCTGCACGATAACAGCAACTTGCTGAGCGTCCTTCATTCCGAAATAGGCATAATCTGGCTGAACCAAATGGAACAGCTTACTTACTACAGTACCTACACCATCGAAATGCCCCGGCCTTGAAGCACCACATAGACGATCCGTCACTTGATTCACTATTACAGTGGTCAATGGTGCATTGGGGTACATGTCTTGGACCTCTGGCATGAACACGACATCAATTCCGTTCTGCTCAGCAAGCTCCAAATCCCGTTCTTCATTTCTCGGATAACGCTCGAAATCTTCATTCGGTCCGAATTGCAGCGGATTAACAAATATCGACAGGACAGTTGCATGGTTTTCTGAAGCCGAGCGTCGCATCAAGCTCGCATGACCTTCATGCAGGAAGCCCATCGTAGGCACTAATCCGATTGTGGATTGGCTCGGTAAGCTTGTCCGTATATGAGAGAGCTCCTGATGGAGCTCCTTAATCGTTCGACATACAATCACCTTGAACGAACCTCCTCTCTTGGCTGCTTCTTGCTCTCATCAGTTGAGGATCCCGCTCCATACAGCTCCTTAACCGCATCAGAAGCCTCTGGGAGCGCGCCGAACACGTGCTGCTCAGCCGGGAAGGTACCTGATTTCACTTCGTCCACATATGCGCTGATGGCTTCACGAATGGTGGTACCGACATCTGCATAGGTTTTGACGAAGCGCTTCTCGAAATATGGAGAAGAGTATTGAATAAGATCGTGATAGACCAGAACTTGTCCGTCGCAGCCTCTGCCTGCTCCGATGGATATGGTCGGTATCGAGAGCTCGCGTGTGATCGCTTCAGCCAGCGGCTCTGTCACAAGCTCCAGTACGATGGCAAAGGCACCAGCCTTCTCGAGAGCCTTGGCATCCTCCATCAGCTTGAGCGCCTCTTTCTCGAGCTTTCCTTGAACCTTGTAGCCGCCAAGCTGATGAACAGACTGTGGCGTTAATCCAATATGACCCATGACGGGAATGCCTGCCTTAACTAATGCGGATACATCTTCCGTAATTTCAGTTCCGCCTTCCAGCTTCAGAGCTTGGCCTCCGCCCTCCTGCATCAGTCTTGCCGCGTTGCGAAGAGTCGTTTCGCGTCCAATATTATAAGTCATGAACGGCATATCCACGACGATGAACGTATTGCGTGCACCGCGTGCAACAGCTCGTGAATGGTAGATCATATCATCGAGAGTGACTGGAATAGTCGTATCGTAACCAAGTACGACATTGCCAAGTGAGTCTCCCACCAGAATAACATCAATGCCAGCTTCTTCAGCAAGTGTAGCAGACGGATAATCGTAAGCCGTCAGCATCGTTATGGCATTCTTGTCCTGTTTCATTTTTTTCAAGTTCGTAATCGTTAATCGTTTCCTCATGATGCTCTCATCCCCTTTAAGTTGTTAGGATAAACACAAAAAAACCTTTTAGCCGCTGCTAAAAAGGTTCCCGAACGAAAAAGGAAACGATTGCTTAATGGTTGCTTCCTTCTGTCTCGGTCCCTTCGGCTCAGAGCAGAGTGTGCATGGTCAATCTTTCGTTACAGCTTACCAACCGTCAGTGCAGCTCCGTACGGATACCGCCTGCTCTTCTTCATAGTAGCAAAAAAATAGCGATCCGTAAACGTTATCCGTTCACGGGCTCGCCCATTTCTGCTGAGAATACAACCACAGTACTTCCGTCTGTCTTCTTCACCGTTATGGCACCACTTGGATCGAGCCCAATCGGAACCCCTTCAATGACACCTTGCGGAGTCGTAAGGGTAGCCGGTTTATGAAGCGAGACAGACAACGCCTCCCATAAGGTTATAATAGGAGCGAAGCCTTTTTCTTGATACATGACATACAGCTGTTCCCATTCCTGCAAGAAATCCGTAATGATGTCTGCTCTGTCCCACTTCTCTTCCCCTGCTATACGAAGGGAGGTTGCACGCTCCAGCAATTCTGTGGGATAGTCGGCTTCCTCTAGATTAACACTAACGCCAATACCAGCGATGACATAGCATAGACGCTCATCCTCGGCAATCGATTCCAGCAGAATTCCACTTATTTTCTTTCCTTCAATTAATAGATCATTCGGCCATTTGATGCCAATTGGCAAGGAAGTCATTCGCCTTAAGCTGCGGCACAAGGCTACGGCTGCGAGTAGCGTCAATTGTGGCGCAAAATAAACGGGCACAGATGGCCTCATGATGAGGCTCATCCATACGCCTTTCCCTTTCGGCGAGATCCAGCCTCTCCCCATTCTTCCGCGGCCGCTAAGCTGCTGCTCTGCTATAACGAGCGTTCCTTCAGGAGCGCCCTTCTCCGCTAATTTCTTCGCAATATCCTGCGTAGACTCTACTTGTTCGAAATACCGGATCGATCTCCCGAACTGATGGGACTGCTGCTTCTCCATAATCTCGTCTATCGGAAGCTTGTCCGGAACAGACAGCAATCGATAGCCGAGCTTGCGAGATGCCTCGAATTGATAGCCTTCGGCTTCTAGCTTTTTAATCTTTTTCCATACGGCCGTTCTGCTTACATTCAGCTGTTGGCTGATCTGCTCGCCAGAGACATATTGTCCTGCATGTCCTTCAAACAGCTCTAGAAGCTCAATATTATTCATGGTCAGTGCCCTCGTTATTCCACAGTCTAGCTTGCCTATACAGCTGCTCCTGCTCATTAGTCAGCTCTCTTAACGCAACAGCCAGCAGCAGTCGCTGCAGCAGTTCACCCGTCCAGGCGCCTGGCTTGCGCTGCAAGCAATCGGACAACTGTCGTCCATTCACAGCCAGCTGCTTAACATTGTGCACTGGCATCTGCTGAACCCATTCTTCCAATTGTTCGACAAGGCTATGATAGGCGTGTGCAGGATTGTTAGCTATGACTTGCAGCCACTGTTCTGCCATTGCCTTGCCGTAACGAAGAACAAGAGAAATCCATCCAGCATGCAGAGTCTTATTCACAGAGGTATCCAGAATATGCATATCCAACTGAAGGCTACTAGCAGCGATAAGCTGTAATCTGCGATCATTGGGCATTCTCAGTGCTCTAGCAGTATCCTCACAATCTTCTACGGTAATACCAGACGTCGTGAACAGACCTATCCAGCGAAGCTCAGCTGTCTCTAACTGATTCAGCCAAGGCAGCAGCGGTTTTCTCTCAGCGTCACAATGAGCTAGGAGTACAGGAACAATAGGAAGCTTAGCTCCCGTACAGTTCAGCAAGCCGCTTGAAGCCAACAGCCGAACCGCTGATTCGGGTCTGCTGCCGCCCATCATCTTATCAAGCTCAGTGAGAACACGTTCCATTGCAATATGTACCAGCAGCTCACGATGATGAATTATTGCTCTCCACGTCCGATGGGCAATTCGAAATCCGAATTGGGAGGAGAAGCGAATTGCTCGGAGCATTCGCAGAGCATCCTCTTGAAACCGTGCATCCGGATCGCCGACACATCTGATGATGCCATTCTGGATATCCGCAATACCACGGAATGGATCATACAGCTCGCCATCTGCACGCATAGCAAGAGCATTAATCGTCAAATCTCTTCGTTCAAGATCACCGTCCAGCTCAGATATAAACTGTACACTCGATGGTCTCCGATGCTTCTCATAGGCAGATTCCTTCCGATAAGTGGTAACCTCGTAGGAGGCTCCATCTTGCAGAACAGTTACCGTGCCATGCTGCACCCCTGTCGGAATGCAGCGCGAGAACAGCTCAAGCACCTGTTCGGGTTTCGCCGAGGTAGCAATGTCGATATCTTGGATGGGCTGTCCCATCAGAGCATCCCTTACACAGCCACCAACAAATACAGCTTCAAATCCATGCTCGAGCAGACGCTCCAGAACGGGCAGCGCCTGCCTCATAAGCTCCGGCATAACGAGGCGATTCGTCATGGAACCGACAACCTCCTCACTTCTGGCATGCCAGCAATACGTACTATATTTGATTATCTAATCCGTGCACACAGGTATAGGCACGGCTGCTTCAATTCCTAGAACTCTATAATAAATCTGCTCATATTGAGCCGTTATTACATCATTGCAGAATTCATTCCTTGCTCTGTGAATACTTGCTTCCCTGAACTGCTGATGCAATTTCTCGTCCTTAAGCAGACGCGTCGCATAGCCAGCCATTCCGTCAACATCACCAATAGGACATAAATACCCTGTTGTGCCATGAATGACGAGCTCAGGAATACCCCCTGCAGTCGAACCAATGGTCGGAACGCCGCATGCCATCGCCTCTAATGCGACAAGCCCGAAGCTCTCCTTCTCCGATGGCAGAAGCAATAGGTCAGCGAGGGAGATAACTTGTGCTACATCCTCTTGCTTACCAAGGAAATGAACGCGATCCTCAAGTCCCATCTGCCTAATCTTACATTGAATTTTGGACAGCTCAGGTCCTTCTCCGACCAGCAGCAGCTTAGCAGGAAGCCTTCTTGATACTTGTTCAAAAATATCAATGACATCCCCCACACGTTTGACCGGGCGGAAGTTTGAAATATGCATGAGCACCTTCTCATGGGGCTCTGCGTAATCAGCTCTGAGAGACGCTGTATCTCTCGGGTAATAAACCCGTTTGTCTACAAAGTTATAAGTCAGATCAATCGGCTTCGTGATGTCGAGCAGCTGTCTGGTTTCATTGATCAAATCCTTGGATACAGCTGTTGCTGCATCGCTTTGATTGATTGCCAATCGAATTAAATCTTTAAGTGACTCATCCTGAGCAAGGACAGTAATATCAGTACCATGAAGCGTTGTAACCGTCTTGAGATGATCTCCGACCATTTGCTTCGCCAAAAAAGCACATACAGCATGCGGAACAGCATAATGAACATGAAGGAGATCCAGCTTTTCCCTCTTTGCAATCTGTGCCATCTTGCTCGCTAATGACAAGTCATATGGCGGATATCTGAATACATAATAATCGTTAACTTCGACTTCATGAAAAAAAATGTTTTTATGAAAATGACCTAGTCGAAATGGAATGCTATGTGTAATGAAATGTATTTCATGACCCTTCTCGGCCAACAATTTCCCAAGCTCTGTAGCAACAACACCAGAGCCTCCTAGGGTAGGATAACAGGTTATTCCTATTTTTAATTTACGCGTCATTATAGCTTCACCCCCTGGGCTATGCATGCTGTTCTATATTCTATTCTTCATCATTGTACATTTAGTCTATCTATAATAGTGTAATCAAAATTGTTCAACCGCATGCGGCCGCTTAATAGCAAAGCCCTCTGCGTAGTTCCATCCTCTTGCTTGCCCAAGCAGAGCATCTCTTGCATGTACCCGCTCCACATAACGGTCCGTAAGAGGCGTATCGACACGGTCTTCACTGCTGCTGGTTACTTGGAATTGTGATCGGTACGCAAGCAGTGACTGTGTTTTCTGATCGTAATACTCGGATACGTCGACAACAAGCGATACTTGGTCCACGTCATTAATATAGTAATAGATGAGCTGCTCTACTTGAACAGCAGGAAGCTCAGGCATGTATCTTCGCAGCTTGGCATTGAATACAGCCTCTTCAACCAGCTTGCTGCAAGCAATATGGTCAGGATGCCGATCAATCCAATAAGGCGCGAACACGATACGAGGCCTGCTTCTCCGAATTTCAGCTACGATAGCATCAATATGCGGTTTGCTATTCTCAAGCCCTCGATCAGGCAGACCGAGATTCGTTCTGGAATATAAACCAAGCACCGAGGAAGCGTCAGCAGCTTCCTGCTTCCTCAGTTCCACGGTGCCGTTAGACGACATTTCCGCTTGTGTTAGATCACATATCCCTACACGCTTACCTGCTGCTGTATGCTTTGCAATTGTACCGCCCATTCCGATCTCCGCATCATCCGCATGTGCTCCGAATATGAGAATATCTAAGGCTTCACTCATGCCTGTTCACCTTGCTTATATTTATGAACAAGCTCCCGCCATGCGAAATCTCCGCGCTCGAGCGCTTTTACAAGAAGTTCGGAAGAAGCTATATTCGTTGCAACAGGAATACCTTGTACATCACATAGACGGAGCAAAGCCGTAATATCCGGTTCATGCGGCTGTGCCATAAGTGGATCACGTAGGAAGATGATGAGATCCATTTCGTTCTGTGCGACCATCGCACCGATCTGCTGATCTCCACCGAGCGGACCAGACATGAAGCGATGAATGGACAAGCTTGTCTGTTCCATTATTCGAGTGCCTGTAGTACCTGTAGAGAATAAATGATGAGGCGTGAACACATGCTCATAGGCGATTACGAAATTAACCATTTCTTCTTTTTTACGGTCATGTGCGATGAATGCAATATTTAACATCTGCGTTACCTCTCCCTTTAATGTAATTAATCCATTAGATGTTCAAAGCCGTAAATCAAGCCCGAGTACGTCATGATTTTTTTGATAGCCACATTAACGCCAGGCATATATCCAGCACGATCATAGGAGTCGTGGCGAATTTTGAGTGTCTGCCCATAACCGCCGAATACAACCTCTTGCTGAGCGAATACACCTGGCAATCTGACACTATGTATCCGGAAGCCGTTATAATAGCCGCCGCGAGCACCTTCTATAGTCTCTTCCTCATGTGGATTACCCTGACGGAGCTCTTGACGTACTTGAGAGATAAGCTCCGCCGTCTTAATGGAGGTTCCTGATGGGGCATCCAGCTTCTGGTCGCCATGATACTCAATAATCTCTACATGAGGCATATATTTAGACGCTTCGGCGGCGAATTTCATCATGAGAATAGCCCCAATTGAGAAGTTCGGTGCAATTAAAGCGCCTAGTCCTTTCTCTTGAGACAGCTTGTCCAGCTCATCGATTTGCTCTGGAGTGAAGCCCGTTGTCCCAATGATAGGGCGAACGCCATATTCAATCGCTGTCTTCGTATTGCTGTATGCTACTGCAGGCACCGTGAAATCAACGAGCACATCCGCATCGCTTCCATTTAGCGCCTCTTCCAATGTCGCGCTCACAATAACTCCTGTGTTTGATTTCCCAGCAAATACGCCTGCATCAACAGGACCTGCTGAAGGGGCGACGGCAGCGACGAGCGCCAGCGTCTCATCCTCCAGCACCATTTTGACAACCTCACGGCCCATTCGACCACTTGCTCCGACAACTGCTACTTTAATGATTGCCATCCTTATCACCTTTTCCTATTTCTTTGTCTTCCTAACATACGGTGCCGCAGCATTCGCCGTTTGCGGTTCACATCTGCGAACAGCCTGCGGGCGGCTGAATGTCCCGGATCAAGTCTGACCGCTTCCCGCGCATTCACAGACGCAGCATCGAGCTGCCCAATCTCTGCGTACACCAATGCCATTAAGAAAAATGCTTCAAAGCTCAGCGGGTCCAGATCTGCTGCTTGCTGAAGCAAGGGCAGTGCGTCTGAATAGCCCGGCTGATCTGCCGCTAGCATCCGTTCTGCTGAAGCGACCAGCAGCTTAGCTTCTATAGTGTGGAGATAATACTCATATTCGGAATGCTCTGAATCCATTAGAACGGCTTGCTCAGCGTAGTGATGAGCTTTGCTCCACTTGCCGCTTCTAGCGCAAGATACTGCGCATTTGTGATAATAGCTGGCATTGTTTGGATCTGCAGCTATCGCTTGCTCGAACCAGTATATCGCTTGTTCAAAATCACTGTTCAAGATGTAGCTATACGCTTTTTTAACGCAGCTTTCACCATCCATCTGCCCATCCTCCTTGTACACAGGTTGATGGTACAGCATATGTAAGAGGGTGTTCTACTGTTCAGCGTTTTTCTTCGTCCACCGATTAGCGTCGCGTGTATTGAATTTATGCATCACTTTATTGTGGGCTTCAGTCAAATCAATATCAAGCGAATTTGCAAAACAGGACAAAATAAATAAAATATCGCCAAGCTCCATCTCGATGGAGTTATCTTCTTCATCAGCCTTCTTAGGCTTCTCCCCATAGAAGTGATTCACTTCGCGGGCTAGCTCACCTACTTCCTCACTCATTCTTGCCATAAGAGCAAGCGGACTGAAGTAGCCTTCCTTGAATTGAGAAATATAAGCATCGACTTCACGCTGAACGTCAGCTAACGATTTTTCCGACATAATGAATGTTCCCTTTCCGAGTAGGTAGATATCGCTAATAATTCATATGTTAACGTAAAGAGTCGACGAAAACAATGTTTTTTGAAGCGTCTGTTTAAGCAATCGTGCTGGAGGCAAGCCTAACTTAAAAAAGGAGTCTTATGATGCTGAGGAAGATTGCCATTCAATTACAAACGATTGTCCCTATATTAATCGGTACTGCGATATATGCATTCGGCTTGCATTACTTTGTGATTCCGAATCAATTAATGGAAGGAGGAGTAACTGGTATTGCCATCCTTCTTAATTATGCTGTAGGCTGGCAGCTGTCACTGTCGACATTACTGCTTAATATTCCACTCTTTCTCATAGGCTGGCGGAAGCTCGGAAGCAAAGCAATGGCCTATACGATCATTGGAGTAGTCTCGCTCTCCCTATTCCTTGCCCTACTGGAGAAAAGCATTCGCAAAGGCTGGATCGTCCCCTTCCACACCTCGCAAGACTACATACTAGCCGCACTCTACGCTGGTGTTACATTGGGTACGGGACTGGGCATCGTCTTCCGCTTCGGCGGCACAACTGGCGGTGTAGATATTATAGCCAGAATGATATCCGGTCGAAAAACCTTCAGCATGGGTCAGGTCATATTAAGCTTCGATGCTGTCATTATCGGTGTATCCTTATTTTATATTCCTATTGAAAAGGTGCTGTACACACTGGTAACTGTGTTTGTCGCATCTAAATTAATTGACTTCATTCAAGATGGAGCATACTCTGCCAAAGCATTTTCTATTATAACAGAGCATGGCAGTGCTATTGCGGACTTGATTACGCAAGAGCTGGATCGCGGAGTTACACTTATTCCAGCTAAGGGAGCTTTCTCTGGACATGCGAAGGAGGTCGTATACTGCGTCATTCAGAGGCAGGAAATTCGCCGCCTCAAAACGATTATACGCAATATCGACCCCCGGGCATTCATTGTCATTAGCGAAGTCCATGATGTGCTCGGAGAAGGCTTCAAGGAAGATTGATCGTAGCGTTAAGAAAGCGGCTTGATTCCGTAAGGCTCCTGTTTGTACTTTCTCCAGCCTGTGTAAGTGAGAACAGCCATAATGATAGCTCCGATAAGAAAAGTCCAGCTGATTGGATTAGCAGTCACAAGTGGTGCAATAACAGGCTCTTCCTCCATGATGACCCCATCTGAGAATAATCGTGTTAATGCCCCTCTCAGATCGTCAATAGAGTTATCAGTCCAATCTTGCTTCGACTGTCCTTTCATCCCCGCTTCGAGCAATACATTTGTATACCTGATTCGCTCGTTGAGCTCCTCAATGCGCTCTTGTGGACGCTGCATAGCCGCAGCAGCTTCTATTCGGGACAAATGGGCAGTGAAGCTGTTCATTGCTGCTCTGGCTGCAGTCGCGCCATCTCCAGTCTGCCTGTTCCATGCCTTATTGATCCTCAGCAAATCCTCAAGCATGATTTTCTCGTACTGAAGCCATAACGCATTTCCTGGTCGGAGCAATGCATCGGTAGTCAAGTGAATGCTTGCAGCTGCAGTTAGCCAATCTGACTGCAATCTCCCATTCTCTAGAGATGCCTCTATAGACATGACACTATCTTGAACCAATACCCAGCCTGCCGATCGACCCGTATCCTGCAAATATTCATTCTGCAGCAGCTTATCTATTTGCTGGACATATTTATACCCTGCTTGGCGATTGTTCGTATATGCTGCCTTATACAATTGATTGGCAGCTTCATCCAATCGCATCAGCTCACGATCTGAACTATTTGCACTTAACGCCTGACTGGGCGAATAAGCAAGCACCGTAATAATCGAACAGATCGTCATGATGATACATAAGACGAATGGTATGGCAACTCGTATCTTCATGGACATCCCCCCATAGAGCATTCTATGAGGGGATGTCCATAGTTATAACTGTTTTCTCGCTCGAAGTGCCAGCCAGCCCACAATGAAGCTGAAGATAGATAAACAATAAGTAAACAGCTCAACCTCCGGCAGGTCATCCATCAGCTCCTTGGCAAGCCATGGGAATATCCCGAATGTGTAATCAATCGTATCGTTGAGCAGCAGCCATAGCGTTCCGATAAAGACAGCCAGCCAGCCTGCCTTCATAAATCTGGCATACAGCAGTACCTCAAGAGCCATCCCCAGATGTGAAGCGCTCAGCATCGCATGCTGCCAGTTCAGCTCGCCACCTTGCGCTCCGCCAGCTACGATCATGGCTACAGCCCAAATTCCATACTTAACGGAAGTTACTACGGCGAGTCCTTCAATAATCATCCGTGCGCCATTCACGAATTTGGAAGCCGAGCGCGGCGGGAACAGGAAATACAGCAGTACGATGGTGAAGAATAGACTAGCTGTAGGACTGTCAGGAACAAATACAATTTGCCATAGTGGCTGGGTTTCCAGCGTCTCTG
Source organism: Paenibacillus xinjiangensis (assembly GCF_059686975.1). Taxonomy (NCBI): domain Bacteria; kingdom Bacillati; phylum Bacillota; class Bacilli; order Caryophanales; family Paenibacillaceae; genus Paenibacillus; species Paenibacillus xinjiangensis. The sequence continues at coordinate 86,495 of NZ_JCAALS010000004.1, forward strand.
TCAATTGATTGTTGTACCAGATGTAGCCATATACCGTACCTAAGAAATTAATAATGAACAATCCCCACAGCATCAATCGACTCATTAAGAAAGAGCGGCTCCAAAACCACGATAATGTCAAATTCATTCGATCCCTTCTCTTGGAAAAAAACCTGATCGCATTATGCGATCAGGTTTCTGCCTGTTTCAATTATTCAGTAGGTGCCTTTTGTTTAGCCAGCCAAGTCGTTAATTGATCGATTTCTTCAGTAGACAGATTGCCCTCGAATGCTGGCATTTGACCCCTACCGTTCGTTACAATATCGGTCAATTCCTCTTTGGAATATTTATCCCCAACGCCAGTTAGTGCCGGGAAGTCTCCTTGGCCCTTCAAATCTGTAGCATGACATCCTATACATTGTGCTTGCACAATAGCCATTGCAGGATCATTAGCATCGACAATTGGGATAGATGCAGTCTCAGGCTGGCTTATAGGATTAGGCGGCTCTTCACCTTTCTCGATGGCTTCGCGAGCCTTCTCTTCCCTTACATGATGCTCAGGAATCGTATTCGTGATCTCCAGCTGATGCTGGTAGTGATCCCATGAGACAACGGTCAGGTAGACGACTGAAACTAATGACAGAAGCATTAGTGATGAAGCAATCGGCCTCCGATAGAACCTACGCTCTTTGCCTGTATCAAGAAACGGTGCAAGCATTAACGCTCCGAACATAACGCCTGGAATACCTATCGTACCCAGTACAATATATTCTTGTGATACATATGGATATTTCAAGAATTGATACAGGAACAAGAAGTACCAGTCTGGCATCGGAATGAATGCTGCGTTCAATGGATCTGCTGGATAACCAAGCGGAGCCGGTTCTGCAATCGTCCACACCAAGAAGCCGACGAGTACAACACAACCAACCATCCACTCCTTAAGCAAGAAGTTCGGAATGAACGCTTCCGATTTACCAGGGAATGAAGTATAGTCAGGCGGAATATTCGGGTGATTGCTCTTCTTAACCCGGGAGTCGCCGACATAAACGACCTTCTCGTTAGATTTATGACCATGCGCCATAGCAGTAATTCCTCCCTTCGCTTAAAGTGGTCCCGCGATCCCTTGCTTCCGGATCATAATGAAATGCGCCGCGAGCATAGCGATCAACGCGCCTGGCAAGAAAAATACGTGAATCGCGAAGAAACGAGTCAACGTTTGCGCACCTACAATATCGCCGCCATACAGGAATTTACCAATATACGGTCCAATATAAGGTACGGATTCAGCGATCTGCACGCCTACTTTTGTAGCGAAGTAAGCTTTGTTATCCCAAGGAAGCAGGTAGCCAGTGAAGCCGAGTCCTAGCATAATGAAGAAAATCAGCATCCCTACTACCCAGTTCATCTCACGTGGAGCCTTGTACGACCCAGTGAAGAATACACGCAAAGTATGTAAGAACATCATAACGATGACTAGACTCGCTCCAAAGTGGTGCATGCCGCGAACGATGCCGCCAAATGCAACCTTATGGTTCAAATAGTCAACGCTTGCATAAGCATTAATAATATCCGGCACATAGTACATGGTCAGGAACATACCGGACAAGATTTGAATAATGGTAATAAAAAACGTCAATCCGCCGAAGCAATAGACGAATGCGGAGAAGTGATGAGCTGGGTTAACATGCTCTGGCACTTCGTGGTCTGCGACATCCCGCCATAGCGGCGTAATATCAAGACGTTCATCAATCCAGTTGTATATCGTTTTAAACATCTGAAATACGCCCTCCTTAGCCTACTCGTGAATTCGCTTTAACTGGACCCAAATACACAAAGCCATCTTCAACCTTCACTTCGTATTCATCCAGTGGATTCGGTGCAACCGTGATGTTCTTGCCGTCTTTGGTGTAACGTGCGTCATGACAAGGACAATCATATTCATTCAGGCCTTTCGTGTTCCAACCGATTGTACAGCCCAAATGCTTACATACCGGCGAAAGTGCAAAAATTTGGTTGTTTGCATCTTTGGAAATCCAAGCTGATAGCTCTGGATCGCTTATGTACCACCCGTCTACCTGGTGAATTTGGAACTTGAATTCTTGCGGCTCAGCAGTTATTTTGTTCTCTTCAACTACTTTTACCCAAGTGCCTTCACCCTTTTTTTCTAACAGCGGGTCTACTGCAAAACGAACCATTGGCAATACTGCGCCGCCCATCATAAATGCAGTCGTACCGCCGAGCGTATACGACAAAAATTGACGCCGTGACATCTCTTTACGCTGAACCGGTCGGTGCGCGGTTTCTTGATGTTCGTGGTTACTCATCTTCTGTTCTACCCCCTTTGCCAACCATATCTCGTGTTTTGCCCCACGGCAAAAACACATGACGAACTAGGACATAACTTATAATAGCCTAGGTGCTTAGGAGCGTCAAGAATATGGCTGGAGATTTGTTTACCTATGAAATGTCGTTCATAAATTTGTAATTAATTTGTCACATTTGACCTTGTCTGGCATTTGTTTTCCCCAATTACTAATTTATTTATACAAATGAGGCAGAACTTACTCATTGACAATCGGTTTCCACAGTGTCTGCACAGCTTGTGAAACAGCAGAAGACAGAGGATTATCACCCATTTGATCGGGACATAGAACAAGATCTGCTGCCGAATATCTATCCTCCTCAACAAATACTGGAGAGACAACTATGACATAACGAAAGCCTGTCCCTCTCAAAGACATACATAGCTGATTAACTACCGCAGCCTTCGTCTCCTCACTGATATAATGCATAGCAGGATAGGTAACTACTCTTCCCTTGAACGGTATTTCAACGAGATCCATGACGTCTCTCAGCTTCTCTAACGCAGCTGTCGCTTCAAAGGGCTGCTCGTGACCGGTCATGCCAGTAACTGGCAGCAGGCAAGTATCTAGATAGGGACGAAGCTCCTCCCATTGTTTATCCGATAGATCACTGAATTTCATAAGCTTGTCTCCTTCAACACCAATTAATAATTGTTTCAGCACATCGACTCTATGTTACCCTCATTTGCGTTAATTGCCAATTGCTATTTAACAAAAAAACTTCCGTAACAATGAAAAGACTGCTCAGAGCCTTCTCATCTTCACGGAAGCTTTTATTAACGTTAGCGTTAGTCTAATTTTTCATTTGGTTTAATTGTTTGGCCAAGCGGTAAAAAGTATCCTCATCCCCGCCCGCAAGCGCGCGATCAATCGCTTTGTAAATCTGATCGGTGCGAAATTTAAGCACAGCATCGTCCAATACCATTTCTGCAGCCAGACCTAACATTGCCTCATACGTAACCTTCATTTTGTCCATAGGATACACCTCCAACCGGCGTTTAAGAGATCCTATCTCTTCAGCTTCCCCCACTGCGTCCATCGTCCTCTTCATTGAAGCTAATCGCATCTGTCCATTCCCTGAGCGACTTCTAGCAGGTGATTCAAGAGAATGAGTATAGGCTCGTAATCTTGTACTCTTCGTTACAATCGAACCGGCTCCTACTTAAGCATATTCAGCAACCTGCTTGCCGTTTAGTACGATTGCCCCTATTCTCATTAATGTGTCTTTGCCTATATTGCAAGACCATTCAATAGAACCATTTAACATAGAAACATTCTGTCATGCTCGTCTAAGCTTACCCCTGCAATGACTGCTCTGCCCGCTTTCGTCATCCGCACAACCGCCCCATGCTCTTGATGCTCGCCCAATCGGAGCATTCCAAGGTGAACCATCATGCCTATGATGCGCTGCTCGAGAATGCGGTCAGCCGTGTCATAATAGAAGGGCTTGATGAGCGGAATCAACACTTTACGGAGAGACTCTACAGTTACCCACTGCTCAGCTAGAGCATTCATCCAGTGTACAAGCGCCAATAGATTCGAGATAGGCCCTTTGTACAGCTTCAACCAGAACTTATACAGCTGTTCCAGCTCGGCAGGTGATTTGCCAGCTATGAGTCTCTCTTGCCCGCTTGCTGTTAACGTTAGAATCATATTGCTCTCGCTGAAATACTTCATAAAGCTGCAGTAATCATACAGCAAGGACATACGGTTCGGATAATGGTGAAAATGTCTGCCGTAGCCGAATCTCCACTCACCCTTAGCTGGAAGCTCCTCTCGAATCGCCAGCCTCTCCAGAATTTGTCCACTGAACCGCTTGTACATGGAACCGTCCGCTGACAGCTGAACTTCGTTATGATAGACATAATGAAGCAGCTGATGAATATCATCCTGCATTAGCTGCTGCTCATCCCGATATACATGCGGTTCATCGGTATAGTGAAGCTCTGCTGCGAACCTTCGTTTCAGCGTATCACGGAATCTTGTCCGCAGATCGTTCGGAACCTGGAACAAGTAGCGATTGGGGCCGCTAAATCCATTGAATAGCCAGCCTTGATGCTTGAACCTTGCAATCATGTCACGCGGCCCAGCTTCCTTCGGAGGATCGATTGCCGCTTGTTTCTTTCTTGTACGCTTCGGCTTCTTCTCCGGCTCAGGCTGCTCCTGTGGCTGAATTTCTCCGAATTTACTCTGCTGCACCCTCGCGATTAGCTCCTCTAGACTGAACGAATCCCTTTTCTCGAACAGGAGAGAATTAAGAAATCGCATTTCCTCCAATTTCATACTGCTAATCTGCGCTTCAAACACATCGTTTCGGCTTACGGTTGAGAGAATAGACTGAATCAAATCATTTTTGGAGTGCCCATTGCACTCACACCGATACACGGAGGCAATTCGACTGAGCTGCTGAATATCAGCGTAACCCAGCATATCCGAGAAATTCATGTTATCTCTCCTTTCCGCAGTTCCAGCGCTGCCGCATTACCACTTCGCAAGCTCGATATTTGATTCGTCAGCAATAGTTAGTACCATTATGGGAAAATAATCAGATTTTATAACCAACTGCTGAAAAATTAGCCGCCCTACATAGAGATATGTCCATTGCTGCACAGTAAAAAGGAGCCTAACGATGTTGACCTGTCGTTAGGCTCCTCTGTATCGAGAGCATTCAGCTGAATCCATGATTGCTATACGCTTAGATGTCGTGAGCAATTATATAGAAGCGGACTCCACTGCCCATCCGCATGCTCAAGAATCGAATAGGACATATTGTTCAGATATTGCTTCTCCAGACCGGAACAAAGCTCAGAGAACATTTGAGATAGGAAGCCACCATGAGTGACAACAAGCAGCCTTGCACTTGACCTAAGTGTTTGCCAATCCTCGAGAAACAGTAGTCCACGTGATCGAACATCCGCATCCGACTCTTGCCCTGCAGCTGCATTGCGCCAATCCGCTCCCCATCTCTCCAGCCTCTCTGACTCTGTCGTTCCTTCAATATCACCGAAGCGCCGCTCACGAAGCCGTATATCACTATCTAGATGGGGGATATCGAGCTTGCCAGCAATTATTCTTGCGGTCTCGTGTGCACGCTGCAGATCACTGGAAATGATAGCATCCCATTGCTCATGATCAGCGTAGAGCCGCTGTGCTAATGCCTGCGCTTGAGTTACGCCAAGCTCGCTAAGCGGAATATCCGTCTGACCTTGAATTTTACCTAATGTATTCCACTCTGTATTGCCATGTCGAACGAATCCAATAATCAATCTGTCGCCCTGCCTTTCATCGTCTAAGGAACAAGAACAGAGGCTCCCGATGGGGAACCCTGAATGTCGTTAGTTTCGTGTTCGTGACAGCCAATTCAATATTAATAACGTTATGATTATGCCCAGTAAAGATAAGGCTACCCAATATTGAGGATAAGTAGGCACTACCTTCAGGACGAATGGATCACTGATGCTTGCTACAGGCACCTCGAATTCGGCACTAATAACCAAACCGTTTCCAGACGCATTTGCGGTATCCATCAAGCCAGTCAATTGAGCCATTTGCTGAGGTGATGTTCCATGCTCATTCCCAATAATGAAGAAGATTAGCGCGCAAGCAAACATTGCCATGCAGCCTGCTACTGCTATAGCCAGATTGCGCCGGAAGGATCTTGAGAAATTATAGCTCTTGTGCGCGACAGGTATGAGCCAAGATTGTTCCGCGTATATGCGTTCCATTACATTGCGATTAACATGCTCGATTGAACCGAATACCGCTTCATCTTCTTCAGGAATACAGCGCAGCAATTCTTCGCTCTCTTCCCATAGACGGAACTGTTCGGAGCAGTACTCGCAATCCAATAAATGCGCTTCTAGCGCCTCACGTTCAGCGTCGTCCTCGGATAAGCTCCAATAGACGCCAAACCTATCTTGAACGTCATCGCATTTCATCGCGTCTTCATCCCTTCGTATTCTTCCACCATCGAGGCTTCCCCGAAATAAGGCTCAAGCTGTGTCTTGACACTCGCTCTTGCCCGGAAAAGCAGCGACTTAACAGAACTGACCGTCTGCCCTAGTATGTTCGCAATCTCTTGATAGTCCAGTTGATCATATTCCCGAAGAATAAGTGCCGAGCGTTGCTTCTCTGGCAAATTGTTAATGGCTTCACGAACCATCGCCATTCGTTCATTGCGCAGCACCTGCTGCTCTGGAGCAGAGTCCGGAGCAGTCGTTGGCACGATACCCGAATCGTCCAGTGAAAGGTTAGCCGCTTTCTGCTTACGAAGCTCGCTAAGTACCGTGTTACGTGCAATGGTGTACAGCCACGTCGAGAAAGAAGCATCCACCTCTCGGAACGAATGAAGGCTGCGATAAGCTTTATAGAATGTCTCAGAGCATAAATCTTCAGCAAGTAACTCAAGCTTCGCGCTCTTAAGCATATGATAGATGAAAGAGAGAATCTTTCGTTGGTATCGACGCATCAACTCAGAGTACAGCTCGATGTCGCCTTCTTTGATTTCACGTATTAATTGGGAATCAGTCATGACAGGCGAACCTCCTCACCTGCGAATTCTTCTTCCCAGTTCGATTATGTAACCTTATACCGAACCGGAAGCGAAAAGTTGCGGTCTTTATCATAAAAAATTCTGAAAATACGAGTCTATCATTAATTCGAGTCGTGCTCTCAAATTCCTTCTTCTTTCGACATAAAGGATTTTAACCCATAATTTAACAAGTGAAACATCCCTATGTATTGTATCATAGACCCCATCATTCGTCCGATAAATGAGTAAATTTAAATATAAAAAAAAAACCACCTATTATTAGAATAGGTGGTTCGCACATTGTGCGAAGAATTTGGATAGGAGTGGAGAGAAACCATACTGTACTTTTATTATATGTATACGCTTCCAAGTTGTCAATAAGCGTTTTCATTTTTTATTAAAATAGTTTGGAAACGCTTTAACCTTGGATTGGGTCATTTTAATCGATTGAACCTGCTCGAGCAGCAAATCCCCATTACACAACAAAGAGGAGACGCCCTAGGAGTGCCTCCCCTTCTCGTTTCATTATTCGCATGGTGCTGTGATACTTATTATTGATGAACAGCATATCCCGTGTTGCTGAGCAGAACCATTGCCTGATCCAAATCATCCTGTGTGCGGAAAGACAGCCTAAGCACACCAGGCACCTCTTCCCTGCTCTCAATGATTTGAATATTGCTCAGGTTAATCTGCTCATTACCGAGTTGACTGGCAATTTTGCCAATAATGCCTGGGTGATCAGCTACTTCTGCGTAACATTCATACGTTGATACAATCATTCCCTTACGGCGTTCCGGCAATCTGCTGCGGAAGTCTCCTGCATGACGGAATGCTACCTCTATGCCGTCCCCATCAAGAGATTCCAGCATAGCAACGAATTTAGCCGTTTCGGCGTTCCAGTCCTTAAGGAGCTTAAGCAACACACTGCGATTATTCGTTAGAATATCGCGCCATACGATCGGATCACTGGCAGCAATTCTTGTGATGTCACGGAACCCTCCAGCTGCAAGCGATTCGTATAGACCATTACTCTCGCTATAGCCTCTAATCTGGTTCACCAGTGCAACGGCAATAATATGCGGAAGATGGCTAATTGCACCTACAATCTCATCATGGGACTTCGCATCGACACTCACAATATGAGCCCTTGTATGCACGAGCAGGGCTTTCAGCCTCTCCAGAGCATCACTAGGCGTTGTTTCATCCGGCGTCAATACATAAAATGCGTTCTCGAATAAATGTATAGATGCTGCCTCAACGCCTGACCGCTCTGAACCAGCCATCGGATGCCCACCAATAAAGGAAACATCCTGAAGCTGGAGACGTCGCCCGCACTCAACGACAGAAGCCTTCGTGCTGCCAACATCCGTAATGACACAGCCCGGCTTCAACGGCAATGCGTTCAATTCCGTCACATATTGTTCCAGATTGCCTACTGGCACACATAGAAAAATAAAGTCGGCATCTACGGCCGCTTCCCGCATTGACGTTGTGGCATGATCGACTACGCCGCGCTGCATATATTTCTCTACGGAAGACTGGCGGTTAGAATAGCCAATCACTGTTAGATCCGGCTTGCCTTTGAAGCAGAGAGCGAGTGAGCCCCCGATTAAACCTACCCCGAATATCGCTATTTTCACCATATGGTTAACCGAGCACCGCCGATTCCTGCAATACTTGCTCTAGAGCCGCAATGAACTTCTCATTCTGTTCTTTCGTTCCCACCGTTACACGAATGTGAGTCGGATAGAAAGTCCAGCGAGATCTTACTATGAAGCCTTTACGCAGCAGAGCATCGAATATTTCAGGTGATGAACGCTTGACATCGACCATTACAAAATTACCATTGGCAGGGAAATACGGCAAGTCAAGGCGATCGAACTGTTCACAGAGGTAGACGATGCCTGCTCTGTTATGTTCATGCGTATAAGCAACGAAGGACGGATCCTTCAATGATGCAAGCGCTGCTGTCTGCGCAAGATGTGAAGTATTAAATGGCTCACGCACTTGATTAATGAAGCGGATAACGTCAGCATGTCCAACACCATATCCGATTCTAAGCGTAGCAAGACCATGAATTTTCGAAAAAGTGCGCAGCACAATAACATTGCGATACTGATCAAGCAGCTTCACACCGTCAGGGAAATCCGGATCTTCTACGAATTCGCAATAGGCTTCATCCAGTACAACTAGGACATGAGCCGGCACATTATCTAAGAAGCTTGTCAGCTCCGATTGCGTGACGATTGTTCCCGTTGGATTGTTCGGATTACACACCCACACAAGCTTCGTCCGATCTGTTATTTTGGCTAGCATAGCTGTTAGATCATGCTTACCATCTTGCAGGGGCACTTCTATAATTCGAGCATTCTCCACTTCCGCGTTGTGCTTATACTGCGGGAAGGTTTCGTCGGCCATGATCGTCTCGTCACCAGGTGCAAGGAATGCACGGCACAGCATCAGAATAATGTCGCTTGATCCTGTCCCAAAAATAATTTGATTCGATTGAATGCCTAGCTTCTCCGCCAATGCAGCGGTTAATTCCACGCTCGCTCCATCCGGATAAATAGGAATATGGTCCAATCCCCTTATAATAGCTGCTTTGGCCTGTTCGGAGTATCCGAACGGGTTCTCATTGGAAGCAAGCTTAATCACTTCAGTTAATCCAAGCTCCCTCTTAACATCCTCAACCGGCTTGCCTGGCTGATAGACAGGAAGGTGTATGATATTGCTTTTTGGCTGCATGGGCCGTTCACCTCTTCATAGTAATGGCTAAGACAATGTACATGTCCTCTATTGTCTCATATCTTGTTTCGGTTTTAAAGGGTTAGAACGTGAATAGAGCCTCCTGCATACTTGCCAGGAGGCTCTGTTCCATTCATTCTATTAACCCTTTAGTTCAGCAACATAATCGCCTATCTGTTTCAGTCCAGCTTCACGCTGGTCGGAATCCGCAAGCATCGGAAGAGTATCTTCGATTTTGCGAACAATTGCGCTGCCTACAACAACACCATCACATTGCTTCGAGAACCGAGCTACATGCTCACGGCTTGATATTCCGAATCCTACGGCAATCGGCAGATCGGTCGCTTCACGTACAGTTGCAAGGAATTCGTCAATGCCGGTGTGGAAGTCAGCACGTACACCGGTTACGCCAAGCGACGATACGCAGTAGACGAAGCCGCGGGCCTTGCGAGAGATACGTACGACACGATCCTTGGAAGTCGGTGCGACAAGCGGAATCAAATGCACATTCGCTGCCTCAGCCAACTGACGAACCTCCTCATCCTCTTCAATCGGCAGATCAGGTATAATAAGTCCGTCAATCCCCTTCTGTTTCACCAGCTTCATGAATGCTTCAAGTCCGAACTGAAGCACCGGATTGAAGTAAGTAAACAGAATGAAAGGCAGCTTGACCCCTGCTTCACGTGCAGCAGCAGCTGTCTCAATCACATCTCTAATCGAGATGCGATTGATTAATGCCCGTTCAGAGGCTCGCTGAATGACTGGACCATCAGCAAGCGGATCGGAGTAAGGAACACCCAGCTCAATCAGATCTGCACCAGATTCCTCCAGCTTTTGGACAATGGCGATTGTAGTCTGAACATCCGGGTCACCAACTGTAATAAATGGAATGAGAGCTGTTTTCCCCTCTTCCTTAAGTCTTGCAAATGTAGAATCAATGAGATTCATTGTTCGCACCTCCGAGATAGCCCATAATGGCTTCTACATCTTTATCGCCACGGCCAGATAAGCTGACGACGATTACTTGGTCCTTATTCAGCGTTGGAGCAAGCTTCATCGTCTGTGCAATGGCATGCGCCGACTCTAGGGCAGGAATGATGCCTTCTGTGCGTGACAGCAGCTGCAGGCCTTCTAGAGCCTCCGCATCCGTAATCGGAACATACTCAGCACGACCCGAATCCTTCAAGTAAGAATGCTCCGGACCTATGCCAGGATAATCAAGTCCAGCCGAAATCGAATGCGCCGGTAGTACTTGCCCATGTTCGTCCTGAAGCAAATAACTGAGCGAGCCTTGGAATACGCCGTGACTGCCTTTGGTCATGGTCGCTGCATGCTCATCCGTATCTACACCGCGCCCTGCGGCCTCAACTCCGATAAGCTTAACGGAATCATCCTCAATGAACGGATAGAAAATGCCGATTGCATTGCTTCCGCCCCCAACTGCTGCAACAACATAATCGGGAAGCCTTCCTTCATCAGTCAGAATCTGCTGACGAGCTTCATCGCCTATAATCCGTTGGAAGTCCCTTACCATCATCGGATAAGGATGTGGTCCTGTTGCTGAGCCTAGAATGTAATACGTGTCATTCACATTGCTGACCCAGTAACGAAGAGCCTCATTGCAAGCATCTTTGAGCGTACGCGTACCGGACAGTACAGGCACTACTTCAGAACCAAGCAGCTTCATTCGGAATACATTCAGCTGCTGACGCTTCGTATCTTCTTCACCCATGAATACCTTGCACTCAAGCCCAAGCAGCGCAGCTACTGTAGCCGAAGCTACACCGTGCTGTCCAGCGCCGGTCTCGGCAATAATCTTCGGCTTACCCATCCGCTTGGCAAGTACACCTTGACCAATCGTATTGTTTATTTTGTGGGCACCAGTATGGTTAAGATCCTCACGCTTCAAGTATATTTTGGCTCCGCCCAGATGCTCACTGAGGCGTTCTGCGTAATAGAGCGACGTAGGACGGCCAGAATATTTATGCAGCAGGTAACGAATCTCATCCTGAAATTGAGCGTCCTTAGAGTAGTGTTTGTAGGCTTCTTCTAATTCGAGGAGCGCGTTCATTAGTGTTTCCGGTACGTAACGTCCACCGAACTTACCGAAGCGTCCTTTGTCATCTGGCAGCTGAGTCATTATGCCAACACCTTCCCAACAAATTGTCTGATTTTGAAAATATCCTTGCGTCCTTCTGTCTCCACACCGCTAGACACATCTATACCATCGGGAGTATACCCGCTCAGCAGCTCATTCACATTGCCTTCATGCAGACCTCCAGCAACATAGAGCTGCGCTCCTATTGCAATGGCAGCCTCTCTATATTGCGCGATTACGCCCCAATCGAAGGTCTGACCAGTACCGCCGCCCGCTGTATCAATTAGGACAGCATCGACAGCACCCTTATATGGAGCAAGCTTATCAGCAGCTTTTGTACCGTCATCAGACTGTCCGCCAATAGAGAACACTTTCCAAACCTTTACCGGCAGTGCATTCTTAATGGAATGCGCAAGCTCGGGGGTTTCCTGTCCGTGCAGCTGAATAACATCAAGCGGGGCAACTGCAATAATCTCGCGCAGCTGCTCAAGATCAGCATTAACGAATACGCCAACCGTCTGCGGCCTCAAGCCGTCCGCTGTTCGCAGCTGTTGTGCAGCATTAATTAATTCTGCCGCAAGAGCAGGCTCAACCTGCCGCTTGCTTGGAGCAAAGACAAAGCCTATCTCATGAATAGGCAGACCATCCATTGCAGCAATCGTATCGGTATCCTTCAATCCACATATTTTGATACGCGGGATATCCGTCATTAGCCCTTCACCGTTCCCATGAGATCAATGATCGCTTGGCCAGCATCCGGTTGACGCATGAAATGCTCTCCGATAAGGACGCCCTGGGCACCAACGGACTTCAAATAATCCATATCAGCTGTACCTGCAATGCCGCTCTCACTAATGACCGTCACACCCTTCGGCATGAGGCCAATCAGCTGCTCTGTTGTATGGAGATCGGTTACGAATGATTTCAAATCACGGTTATTAACCCCAATGAGCGTTGCTTTATCCAGCTCGAGCACTTGCTCCAGCTCCTCGCGGTTATGCACTTCAACAAGCACATCCATACCGAGCGATTTAGCTATGTCATATAATTCAGACAGCTCCGCTTGCGTCAGGATCGCTGCAATGAGCAGAATTGCATCTGCGCCAATTAGGCGAGCTTCGTACACTTGACGATAATCAATAATGAAATCCTTGCGCAGGAGCGGCACTTGAACGGTATTGTGGATTAACGTCAGATACTCGTTCGAGCCTTGAAAATAATCAACATCGGTCAGCACTGATATGCAATCTGTACCTGCACGTTCATAAGCGAGTGCAAGCTCTGCCGGGTGAAAATCTGCCCGAATCAGACCTTTCGAAGGCGAAGCCTTCTTCACTTCAGCAATCAGACCGAGCTCTCTCTTACGCCCAGTGGTGAGCGCCTTCTCGAAGCCACGGCATGCAGACAGCTCCGAAATTTGACGTTCGTATTCAGACAGATGGAATTGATCAGCAAGCAGTCCGACTTCATTCCGCTTGGTATTTACGATTTTATCCAGAAACATGTGTCAACTCTCCTGTCGTTTGTATGAGATTACGCAGCTGCAGCTCGGATCTACCCGAATCAATGACTTCGGCTGCTATTGCCGCACCTTCAGCAAGCGTCTCTGCCATGCCTCCAACATATATACAAGCACCCGCGTTAGCCAGCACTATATCTCGATAAGCACCACGCTGTTCCCCGCTGAATATAGCCTGAATTAACGAAGCGTTCTCCTGAGCGCTGCCGCCCATGACTTCTTCAATGGGATAACGGGATAAGCCCATCTCCTCTGGCGTAAGTTCGAACGTGCGAACTTGACCATCAAGAAGCTCTGATATTTGGGTTGGGGCAGAAATACTGATCTCATCCAATCCATCAAGACTGCTTACAACCATCGCTCTCTTGACGCCTAGCTCTCCAAGCACCTCCGCTACGGTCTCCGTCTTCGTCGAATCATATAATCCGAGAAGCTGACGGTCCGCTCCAGCAGGATTCGTTAGCGGGCCAAGCATATTGAAGATCGTTCGAATGCCCAGCTCTCGACGAGGAACTGCGGCATGCTTCAGGGATGGATGATACAGCTGCGCGAACATAAAGCAGATCCCAATCCGATTCAAGCATTCGGACGCTTGCTCCGGCGTAAGCGTAATTTGAACGCCAAGAGCTTCAAGAACATCTGCGCTTCCTGCTTTGCCAGACATTGCCCGATTGCCGTGCTTGGCAACACGAATGCCAGCTGCAGAAGCAATGATGGAAGAAGCTGTCGAGATATTGAACTTATGAATGCCTGATCCGCCTGTTCCGCAAGTATCCAGCAGCCCTTCCTGTTTCGTCTGCACATGACTGGAATGAGCTCTCATCACTTCAGCAAATCCTGTAATTTCTTCCTTGGTTTCGCCTTTCATCCGAAGAGCCGTAACTACACCAGCAATCTGAGCCGGTGTAGCTTCCCCATTCATAATAATCTCCATCACACCTCGGGATTCTTCCCTAGTGAGATCAGCACTGCCGATCAGCTTATTCAGCGCGCTTGCCATTGTCACAGCTTGGGTTATTAGAGTCATGGTCTAGGCACCTCCCCAGAGCTCACATAATAATCGGTGTTAATTGCACTAGCCGTATCCGCAGCTTTTTTGCCGAAAATAATCTCTGCCGCACGGATTGCTTTGAGCAGCGCTTTCGCTTTGTTGACGGTCTCCATATATTCACTCTCTGGAACGGAGTCCCATACGATGCCTGCTCCGCTCTGCACGTAGGCTCTGCCGTTCTTGAATATAATGGTACGAATTGTGATACAAGTGTCCATTGAGCCACCGAAGCCTAGATAACCGATAGCCCCTGCATATGCGCCGCGCGCTTCATTCTCAAGCTCAGCAATAATCTGCATCGCCCGAAGCTTCGGAGCTCCTGACACCGTTCCTGCTGGCAGGCAGGACAAGAAAGCATCGAAGAAATCTTTATCCTCACGAAGCTTGCCAGACACATTCGATACGATGTGCATCACATGCGAGTAGCGCTCGATCTCCATGAAGGAGTCGCAGCGTACCGATCCGAATTCAGATACGCGTCCGATATCGTTACGGCCCAGATCAACAAGCATGAGATGCTCAGCCCGCTCCTTCTCATCAGCTAGAAGCTCCAGCTCCAGCGCCTTGTCTTCCTCCGGCGTGCGTCCTCTAGGCCGTGTTCCGGCAATCGGCCTCGTCTCCAGCTTGTCACCGTTCACCTTCACTAGCGCCTCAGGCGACGTACCGACGATAACCTCTTCTCCCATTTTCAAATAATACATGTAAGGAGATGGATTCATCGTGCGCAATACACGATATACATGAAGCGGATCAATGTCTGTCTCAATATTGAAGCGCTGGGATAGCACCACCTGGAAAATATCTCCTGCACGAATGTATTCTTTGGATTTATCCACATTGGCGATGAACTGTTCTTTGGTCAAGTTGGACTCGATATGTCCTAGCTCCGGATCGACCGCCGTCGATGCCCCTGTCGTAACCGGGATCGCAATCGGCTGCTGCAGCCTTTCAATGGTGGCATCAATCTTCGCTGTCGCACGCGCATAGGCTTCTTCAATGGCAGAATCCGTTGCAATTTGCGGAATATGAACATTGCCGATTATTTGAATCTGCTGCTTGAAGTGATCGAATACAATAACCTGATCACAGAACATGAACTGCAGATCATTCATTTGGAGATCATCAATCCGATGAGCTGGAAGGTTCTCATAATATTGCAGTAGGTCATAGCCGAAGAAACCGATTGCTCCCCCAGTAAATGGTGGCAGGTCTGGCATCGCCGGACTGCGGAACGAGCGCAAATGCCCTTTGAGAAGCTCAATCGGCTTATCACCGAACGTTTGCTTCACACCGTTATGCTCCAGCACCATCTCGCCATTCTTGCCGTACAGCATCATGAATGGGTCTGTGCCAATGAAGGAATGTCTGGCCCATTTCACTCCGCCCTCTACGCTTTCGAGCAGAAACGCATGATCTTCTTTGGCAAAATGCTGGAATAAGCGAATTGGCGTTTCCGTATCCGCCATCATATAGCGGACTATTGGGATAAGATTATAAGATCCGGCAAGCTTCTTTACTTGTTGCAGTTCACTGTTCATTAGAGGTCCTCCTAAAGGTTTTGCTTGGCAAGCTTTACCGGATGCAGTGTCCGCTACGTAGACGAATCACTCTTCCGATCGCTGTTGTCCACGAATTTCTTCATTTCAGACCGCTTCAGCGGTTGAAATTCGTGGACAAAGGCGAACGCTACGCTTCTCCAGAGTGATTACGTCTTCTTCGCTGCACTGACTACCACAATGAAAGCCTTGCGAGAGCTGGCACCGTTTCTTCGGGTGGGTTATAACAAAAAAAGCCCCTGCCGAAGCAGGGGCGTTGATTAAGATGATAACGAAAGTGATTGCGCACAAATAAAGAATAGACCAAGGGCGTCAATGATCAAGGAAAATAAGAAATAATCCTCGCCCCTATGGAACGTAGTCTCTATTGTACTGCACTCTGCTCTGCTCTACTCATCTCTACTCAACTAAAAGCCTGCTTACCTACTAAATGCTCACTAATCTATGCTCACTGTCATGTCTCAATATACAACACGATTCCGCTAATCGTCAACCTATGCTTTTGATAAATCAGGACGAAGCGCTTTGGCCCCGCCGAGGTATACGTGATTGATCTCGGCTTGGCCTTTGTCTGTGTTCACGAGCAGCATGAAGCGGATACAACGCTCTAGACTGCCTTTAACCGGAACCTCAAGCGCACACATAAGGGGTACAAGCTCCCAGCCTGACATTTGGCGAATTGCACTTGCCGGGAAGGTGGAATCCAGATCATTCGTAACCGTAATTAATAGACTGCAAATATCTTCAGGAACGATTGCATTTTCTTGTACAACTTGATTAAGCAGCTCAAGCGTTGCTTTTAATATCAGCTGCTGCTCATTCACATCTACGGTTATCGCACCGCGAATTCCTCTAACACTCATGCTGCTTAAGCCTCCTCTTTCAATTGCTCGACGATTTCCCTGATCCATGCTGCAGGGACGTCCTTCTTGATCTCAACTTCTCCGATTGCTGTTGGTACGACGAACACCATCGTGCTCTCACTGAACTTTTTGTCATGCATCATGGCATCCATAATCGCATCCACATCGTATTCAGCCGGTAGTATAACAGGCAGTCCACACTTCGCAAGCACTCGCTTCGTAACCGTGTACACCTCTTCAGATGCCCCGTAACGTACGCCAAGCTTTGCTGACCCGACCATACCAATAGCAATGGCTTCGCCATGCAGAACCTTATTGTAGCCCCCTACAGCTTCAATAGCATGACCAATCGTGTGACCTAGGTTCAAGATAGCGCGCAAATCATTCTCTCTCTCATCTTGTGAGACTACGGAGGCTTTCACGCTGCAACCTTTGTATAGGGCATAGCCAAGCGCATCCGGCTCTAGAGCTAGAAGCTTATCCGCATTCTCTTCAAACCACTTTACGAAGGAAGCATCCCAGATCAGTCCATGCTTCACAGCCTCAGCTAGGCCAGCGCTTACCTCACGGGACGGCAGAGATTGAAGTGTTTTCAGATCATAGAGCACCAATTCAGGCTGATGGAAGGCACCGATAATGTTCTTGGCTAATGGATGGTTGACCGCAACCTTGCCGCCAACACTGCTGTCATGCGCCAATATCGTCGTTGGAATCTGTACGAACTTAATTCCGCGCATATACGATGCGGCAACATAGCCTGCAAGATCACCTACTACACCGCCACCTAGTGCAACGATTGTAGACTTGCGGTCAAGTCCAGCCTCTAGAGCTTTTGTTACAAGCTGCTCCAGCTGGGATAAGGATTTGGAGCCTTCACCGTTAGGAACAACCGCGCTTGCGACCATATACCCTCCAGCCCGCAGCTGATTCACAAGCTTCTCCAAATAAATTGGAGCTACCCTCGTATCTGTAATAATAAGAAGCGGAGATTTGGTACTAATCTCATGCTTAATGAAGTAAGAAGCAGCCTCCTCCAAGAGACCCTCCCCGATATATATGGGATACGAGCGTTCACCTAATTCAACCTTAAGCTCCCTCATATTAGTACCGTCCTAATTGTTCTAAGTAGTTATTCAAGTTCGCGCGAATCTCTTCTACTGAATCCCCACCGAACTTCTCCAGGAAGGCTCTCGCAACTTCCCATGCCACAACATGCTCCATTACGACGCTTGCCGCAGGAACCGCGCAGCTGTCCGAACGTTCCACTTGTGCAGTGAAAGGCTCCTTCGTGTCGATATCAACGCTGCGAAGAGGCTTGTAGAGCGTAGGGATCGGCTTCATCACGCCGCGCACGACGATTTGCTCACCATTCGTCATCCCGCCTTCAAACCCGCCTAGACGGTTAGATGCGCGGATATACCCCTTCTCTTCATCATATAGAATTTCGTCATGCACCTGAGAACCGCGAAGCTTAGCCGCCTCAAACCCGATACCGATCTCACAGCCCTTGAACGCATTGATCGATACGACTGCCCCAGCAATGCGAGAATCCAGCTTGCGATCCCATTGCACATGGCTGCCAAGTCCGATAGGCACACCTTCAACAATACACTCCACAATTCCACCGATGGAATCGCCTTCAGCTTTGATCTGATCGATATAAGCTGTCATCTTCTCTTCCGTCTCTTTATCAACGACCCGTACAGGAGATTCCTCCGTCAGTCGGATCAATTCATCAACCGGCAGCTGATTAGCTGGCGCTTCGATCTCGCCGATGCGAATCACTTGGCCCGCTACCTTGATGCCGAACTCAGACAACAGCTGACGAGCCACAGCTCCGACTGCTACACGAGCTGCAGTCTCGCGTGCACTGGAGCGCTCCAGCACATTACGTAGATCCTTCAAATTATATTTCAATCCGCCATTCAGGTCCGCATGTCCTGGTCTTGGACGATGCACCCGGCGTTTCTCTTCATCTCCGCCTTCAATAGGCTCGATATTCATAACATTAGTCCAATGCTTCCAGTCATTGTTCTCTACGATAAGAGCTACTGGTCCGCCAGTTGTCCGTCCATGACGAACGCCTCCGACAATATTCGCCTTATCCTTCTCGATTTGCATCCGACGGCCGCGACCATGACCCTTCTGACGGCGCTCTAGCTGAAAGTTGACTTCCTCGAAATTAATGGTCAGATTACTTGGCAGTCCCTCGATAATAGCAGTCAATTGGGGACCATGTGTTTCTCCCGCTGTCAAATAACGTAAACTCAACTTAAAGCTCCTCCTTCAAGCTAGCCTTTACTGCGCCAGCTTCCCCGAAACATCTTTGCTCATTATAGTACAGCCTCGATAGTTTGACAAGAAATGCTACCCTAGCTGCGGCACCCTTAGACGCAACAAAAAAGGCAGGCATATCGCCTGCCTTACCTTTAATATTGACCTGTTGTCTAGCTGTTCACTGAGCGTTTGACGAGCAGAGCCGCTGACTCTGCCGCCAGCCGTGGATCATTCACAAGACCAGACATTTGTCGGTTGTCCAGCCCAAGAATTTGCGCACATTCCTGAATGGATACGAATCCGCTTCGGTACGCATTAATTACTTTTCGCTTGTCCATTGTCATCCTCCATAGCAGTGTCTCTTAGCACTAGTATTGGAGAAGTTGGAAAGCCATATACATTATTTCAAGCTTCGTCTATAAAAGAATGTATCTGCCGTCTCGAAGCCGTACTGAGAAGGTGAGAAAATCTGCTCCGTACTGCCAACGAACAAGAGTCCGCCAGGTCGAAGGGCTTGGGCAAATTTATGATACAATAAGTGCTTGGCTTCTTCTGTGAAATAGATCATGACGTTCCTGCAGACAATGAGATCAAATGTGCTGTCGAACGTATCATGGAGCAGATTCTGCTGCTTGAATGTAATCGCCTGCTTCAGATGCTCAGAGATAGCGAATGCGCCATCCTCCGCCTTAAAATATTTGTCCTTGCAATTCGCTGGCACATCACGCAATGAACGCTCCAAATATTGCCCCTCCATTGCCTTCTGAAGCACAACAGCATCAAGATCAGTCGCAATAATCTTCGAACGGCCTAGAGCATTCAGCTCAGACAAAATCATTGCAATGGTATAAGGCTCTTCACCCGTTGAACATGCCGCACTCCATACCTTAATATTCGAGCCGCCTTGCAGCATTTGTGGGAAGAACTGCTGCTGCAGCACTTCCCAACGATTCGGGTTGCGCCAAAACTCAGATACATTGATCGTCATCCGATCAAGGAATTCATTCAATAAGCTGCGGTTGTTCTCAATCGCTCGCCAATAGAGCTCGAAGGTATCGAAGCCATGCTTTTGTCGCAGCGTCGTGAGCCTGCGTTTCATCTGCGCTTCCTTGTACTGCGATAGATCGATATTCGTCTTTTCCTTCATCTTCTTGACAAAGGTTTCGAAATCAACATCCTGTGACATATGCGCCCCCCGTTATGGCAGCGTCCTTCTGGTCTTAGATCCAGCGCTGCATCGTATGTTCGTATTCTACTAGTTGATCGGGAGTAAAGAATATGCCAATTTCTCGAGCTGCACTCTCTGCAGAGTCAGAGCCATGAATCAAATTAAGATTGGTATGTATGGCATAGTCTGAACGGATCGTTCCAGGTTGAGCCTCAACCGCATTCGTCTTCCCAATGAGGGCTCTTGTTAATGCAATAACGTTATCACCTTTCCACACCATCGCAAATACAGGGCCGGAGGTTACAAAATCAAGAAGCGGCTCATAAAAAGGCTTTCCTTCATGCTCGGCATAATGACGTTCAGCAAGCTCGCGGCTAACAGCCATGAACTTAGCAGCTACGAGCTGCAGGCCCTTCTTCTCGAATCTGGATACGATCTCTCCGATTAATCCGCGTTGGACGCCATCAGGTTTAATCATCAGAAATGTTTGTTCCATCATTATCCTCCCTTTCATTCACAGCTTAGTAATTACGTTTGCCGACAAAGTGTGCAATATCGATCAAGTTCTTCTTCGCCCCGATGCTTGGCAAATCCTCTAATGCATGAAGAGCTTTTTCAATATATCTTGTAGCCATCTGGTCAGCGATCTGAACTCCACTGCTGCTTTTAATAAGCGCTATAGCTGACTTCGTATCCACTTCTCCATTGAATTGCTTGATTCGTGCAATTTCTAGTAGCAGCGGCTCACGCACCTTGACATCCTGAAGGGCCAGAATGACAGGCAGTGTAATATTGCCTTGACGAATATCCGAGCCTGGCGGCTTGCCAATCTGCTTCTGTGTTCCGAACAAATCGAGCAAGTCATCACGAATCTGGAAAGCCATACCGACATTATAACCATACCGGTACATTGCATTAACCGTCTTCCTATCTGCTTCTGAGGCTGCTGCTCCAAGCTGACAGCTTACAGCGATGAGAAGAGCCGTCTTCCGCCGAATACGAAGCAGATAATTTCGAATGCTCTGATCGGTATTGAAGAAGAATCGGATTTGCTCCATCTCTCCAATACTCATCTGGACTAGCGCTTTTGCGAGCATCTGATGAATAAAAGGATTCTTAATTTCTGTAGCAATCGTCAGCGCCTTGCCAAAAATATAATCTCCCGTATACATGGCAATACGGTTGTCCCACTTGGACTTAACCGTCAATTGACCACGCCGAGTAGATGCATCATCGATAACATCGTCATGCACAAGGGAGGACATATGTATGAGTTCAAGCGGAACCGCTATTTTCTTCAATACATCAAGGTTATATTGGCCGAACTTGCCTGACAAGAGAACAAAAACGGGCCGAAGCCGCTTCCCCCCTGCTTTGAGCAGATGAAGCGAGGCTTCGCTTAGGACAGCATCATCGAATGTGACACTGCGCTCAAGCTCTTGTTCGATCTGGCTAATATCACCTTTTAATTTCGCAAAAATGTCTAGTAGTTTCATTCCTTCACCTATTCGGCAGATTCGTCTTCATATATAAACCTTAGAGCTACATCCTTCTCAAGAAGCCCAAGCTCCTGTGCATATCGGAAGTACAAAGTAAGACCTTCCTGCTGCTTGCGACCAAAATGGTACTGCAGGTTCTTGAAATACATGTTCCAATAAGCAGGAGTTCCTCCCAGCTCTGAGCATGCTTTATCGACTAATGGTGTTAAATCACTTAAGCTCCTATGCTTGCTGGCAAGCAACGCATCGTAGAGAGAGCTTAGTTCTGATGGATACAAATCGGCGGTTTCCTTGCGAGCAGCGACTACCGCGTAAGTCATGGCAAGCCCCGTCCACGCATTCCACACACCACCAAGATCAATCACTTGTCTGCCTTTTTCTTCCCAGGACGCATGAATGGCCGTATCCCCAATGAGCAGAGCTGCATCGGCGTTCGCCAGCATATGTTCCAAATCAGGCTCGGCCGCCTCATATACGGGATCGAGCTCATAATACTTCGTCATTAATATTTTGAGCAGATTAACCGAAGTTGCTGAGGTCGTCGTAACCGCGATGCGCTTAGGAGGATTCGTCTCAATGGGCTCCTTCAGAAATAACAATATTGAATGCACATTGCCCTCTGAACCAACTGAGAGGTTAGGCAGAAGTACATAGTCCTCACTATTCTTCCCATAGGAATAAGAAGAAATCGCAGATACCTGCAAGCCGCCTTCCTGCAGCATCTGGTTCAATTGTGCAGGCACCTTCGATACGACTTGAATATCTGTCTTAGAATCGCTGATGAAGCTGTCTAAATGATGAAACAACGGCCAGGCATTGGCATAATCAATTCGTCCGACGACGAGAGGCTCATTAGGATTGATGCTCATGCTGTTCATCTCCCCATCTTCTGTACAGGTCATGCTCGATGGACATATTGTCCATCACTTTTCCAACCATGAAATTAATCATCTCATCCATCGATTGAGGCTTATTATAAAAAGCCGGCATAGCTGGAATCATCGTAACACCTAAGCGCGATAAGGCAAGCATATTCTCTAGGTGAATCGCATGCAGCGGAGTCTCCCTCGGCATGAGAATTAGCCTGCGGCCTTCCTTCAGCATAACATCCGCCGCCCTTGCGAGCAGATCATCCGATATGCCATGCGCGATAGTCGCCAGTGTTCCCATCGAGCAAGGAACGACTGCCATGCCTTCTACTCGGAAGGAGCCGCTTGCAATCGTTGCGCCTATATCAGCATTCGGATGGAAGATGAGTGTGCCGGAATCCAGTGCGCTGCCGAAATGCTGTTCAATAGCCGCTTGCCTGCGTGCAGCCTCCCAGCCAAGCTCTTCCTTCAGAACACGCCAGCCCGCTTCCGTAACGACCAGATGTACGAGGTAGTCAGCTTTTAACAGCTCCTCAATAAGGCGAATGCCATAGATGGAACCGCTGGCACCTGTTATACCGACCACCCAACGCTTGCGCTTGCTGGACACTGGCAGGCCTACCACTGGTGAAGCACCAGCAAGTCAAATATTGTGAACACGAACAATACCACGCTTAACGTTCCGTTCATCCCGAAGAAGGCCAGTTGAACACGGGACAGATCATCTGGCTTAACAAGGAAATGCTGATAGAACAAAATAAGGATTGAAAGAATCGTACCTGCTAAGTATGCCCAGCTGAGGTCTGTTAACCAGAATAAAGTCATAAATCCGATTGCCGTAACGATGTGGAATGCTCTTGCAATCCACAAAGCCTTCGCGATTCCGAATCGAGCTGGTATCGAATGTACGCCTGATTTGCGGTCAAACTCAAAATCCTGTGTGGCATATACAATATCGAAGCCGGCAATCCATAGTGCTATGGTAATATAGAGAATCCACGCTGCTATGTCGAAGGAGCCTGTAACAGCAACCCATCCACCTAGAGGAGATAAGCCAATCGTTAATCCAAGCACGACATGGCACAGCCAAGTAAAGCGCTTCGTGTAAGAATACAGCACAAGCAATACAACTGCTATCGGCATAAGCTTCATTGCTATCGGATGAAGATTCGCAGCAGCGATAAAGAGAATGGCGAAGGTAACGATGATGAATAGCAGCACTTCCGCTGATTTCAATAGTCCAGCTGGTAAAGCTCTGCTCTCCGTACGCGGGTTACGCAGATCAATCGCCTTGTCGATTAGTCGATTCAAGCTCATCGCAGCGCTGCGAGCTCCGAACATGGCAAGAGCAACCCAGCCAATCTCAGCCCAAGTAGGCAATCGCTTCTCCATCACAACGGCACCGAGCACGGCACCCATAAAAGCAAAAGGCAATGCGAACACGGTGTGTTCAAATTTGATCATTTCTAGAATAGTTCGTAGTTTGCGAATCATTGCTGCTTCTTCTCCTTTGTAGCTAAATGCAGTGCAGCGATTCCCCCCGTTAGAGGGAATGCTTTCACTTGCCCAAGACCTGCCTTGCGGAATAACTCCGATAATTGCTTAAGGTCAGGGAAAACTTTCAGGGAGTCCGGGAGCCATTTGTATTGCTGGAAGCTCTTAGCTACCAGTTTGCCGAGCAGCGGCAATATCCGCTCGAAATACAAATAATACACGAACTTGAATGGCTGCCAATCCGGCTTGGACAGCTCCAAGCATACAACCTGTCCGCCCGGCTTAACGACGCGCTCCATCTCCTCAAGCACCTGTAGGAAATCAGGGACATTCCTTAGTCCGAATCCAATCGTTACGTAATCAAAAGAATTATCATCGAAGGGAAGCTTCATCGCATTGCCTTGAATTAAAGTGATCTGCTTGTTAAGTCCTTGTTTATTAATCTTAACTGCACCCACATCAAGCATGTTCTGGCTGAAATCAAGACCCGTGATATGGCCTGTACCGCTTGCCTCAGCAAGTGCTATGGTCCAATCGCAGGTTCCACAGCAAAGATCGAGCGCTGTCTCGCCCTTTTGGATATTCATTTTGCGCATCGTAAACTTCCGCCAAGCCTTGTGCCTGCGGAAGCTAAGTAGATCATTCATTAAATCATATTTGGGAGCGATGCTCTCAAATACAGCATGTACATGCTCTTTCGAGTTCGTATCCATCTTTGCTTCCGTCACCTCAATTCGTTAACAACAGCAGTCGTTTCTTCCTGGCTGCCCAGGAACGTCTCTGTAATCTGATATAGTTCACTGACAAGCTCGTCCGTTCCGAGTTTAGAGGCAGCCGAGCGCACGCCATTGACTGCTAATACAAGCCTCGCTCTCAGCTTCCCGCTGATATCATACTTCTCTAGTAAGAGGTGAATGAGAGTCAGATCTCCCAGACCCGCTTCGAGCTGCGCTTTCTCTTCCTCCGTACCTTCCTCCAGAACATGCCAATAAGCCCAGCTCATATGAAACCGGCTCGGCGATTTGCTTCTGGATAGTTCCTCCAGAATAACTTCACAGCGGCTGAGTCCGTTCAGCAGCTCCGACCACAATCTGGCGAATACGCCCTCAAGCATCTCGGCAAACACCTGGAATAATTCACTCTTGAGCTCCACCATTTGATTCAAATAGTGCTCAGCGGATAATTTGTTCTGCTTCATAGTTAAGTATAAGTTCATTTTCAATCGATTAACCTCGCAGACAGCTGCACTTAACCTCGCAACCATCTCCACTTGACCAGCTCCAGACAATAGCTGATAGAAATGCGTACTGAAGTAATCGCCTGCAAGCACCTGCATCTGCCGAGAGCGCATTTCCTGCTCTAGTCGTTTGTCCGTTTCCGTGTCGATCAGATCATGCGTATCCATCCCGAGCTGCACGAGCGATGCAGCAAGCGTGTACAGCTCACTGTTGTTTTCTATGGCATGCTGCTGATTGAGAAATAAGTACGTCAGCCTGAGCCGAGCATCTGGGTAAGCTGGTAGTTCTGTGTGAAGCTGAATCATGTCATAATCTACATATTTTTTTGCAATTTCATGGACACGGTATGGTTTCATGGGGTAAGCCTCCGAAGAGAGAAGCAGATATCGCCGCTCAATAATCTAAACTATTATAGCACAACTTTATGAAAGAGCATACGATTCAGCCCACTGCATCTCGCTGCAGCTCATTAGCATGTTATTATGAGGATTGCAGCGGTACAGCCGTGTAACTGTTAACGCGGCCATATTTCTTTTCCCAAGCAGAAGTGAAACTGATCCGCAGCCTTTTTTTCCACAAGTCGTCATGCAGAGGATCAGCGCTGCTCAAATGATCGAATTGATCATACAGCCAGCTGTCCGTTCTTCTGACATCGGCTGCGAACAGCAAGCTGGACTTAATGGGTACCTGCGTTTCCGTATCTACGAACCGAATAAGCAGTCGATTGACATTCTCCATCTGTATAAAGGATAACCGAATGATCTTCTCCATATCATCGAACCACTGCTCGGCGGGTGTCTCGGTATCGCTATCGACCATGAATTCGAGCGAGAGGATCGCATGATCCCACTCCACCTTCGTGATACGTCCAGACAGCTGTAGACCAACTATGACATCCACAAGATTGCTATTGCTGAGCCTCTTGACTGCAGCAGGATGAAAGACTGCAACCTCTTCCTTGCTCCTCCATGGTGCTTCGCCGGAATGAGGCAGCCAGGACAGCGATAAGGTAATTACCAGCGTTGCAGCAAATGCTACCATATATGGTTTTAAGATACGCATCCTCTATTCCTCCATGCAGCAGGCTGTATTTGAACATATGTACTTGTACACTCAAATATGGACGAACCTGAATATCCCCATATCCCATTGTACAACCAAATACAGAAAGCTATGCCTGCAGACAAAAAAACTCCCATTCTGCTCGTTGGCAGGAGGGAGTCTTGGTTCTGGCTGTGCTTTATGCAATCTTATTGATCGGTTTCCATCGTACCGTATTTCGTCATAACAATGGCTTTGCCGCGAATCTTAATGGCAGAGGTATGATTAGTGAACTGGGCGATCATAATTTCATTCTTGTCCAGCTTCTCAGTGTGATGGAACTTCGTATCTTGCCCTCGTGTCAAGCCGATGACTTGAACACCTTGATCTTTTGCTTTTATGACTATGTAATCACCTTGATTAGGTTCCATCTGTAAACCCTCCTTGTACAGCTAACATACCATAGGTATGCCTTGGTCAGTATTATTCATTATAAAAGGGTCCTACCTACTTGTAAAGCAGCAGTTCCGCTAAGCCCCCACTATAACGAAAGCGCCCGAACGTTATCGTCCGGACGCTTGTGTGGAACTTAATTCGTTATACTTATACTTAATTGGACACGAGGTCTTTAAGAGATTTACCGGGTTTAAAAGCAGGCATTTTGCTTGCTGCGATATCAATCTCTTCACCAGTTTGCGGGTTGCGTCCTTTACGGGCTTGGCGTTCACGAACCTCGAAGTTGCCGAAGCCTACCAGTTGAACCTTGTCACCGCTCTGAAGAGCATCGGAAATAGCATCGAATACAGCATCTACTGCTTTCGTTGCATCTTTCTTAGACAGATCAGACAATTCAGCTACTTTGGAAATCAAATCAGTTTTATTCATTGTTTCACCTCCCTGAAGGTAATTGAGAGTCATCTTATCCCTCTTATTCACTGAAAACTTCAAAAATATACCTTTTTATCTTATCTTTGAACAAACCTATAGTAATACAGCCGTTTGGCAATTTCAAGTAGTTCACACGGTTTAGGCCGTTTTCATTTATTTTCAGTTACTAGGTCAGCTATTCCGGCGTCTGGACAGATGGATGAAAGTAACAGCAAGTGCAAGCACAAGCACCGTGCCTTTGACAATATCATTCGCATAATACTGCACCTTCATCATGGTCATACCGTTGAGCAGCACCCCAATCAGGATGGCTCCGAAGAAGGTACCAATCACGTTAGGCTTGCCTGCTCCGAACACAGAATAACCGACAAATACAGCCGCTACAGCTTCCATCATCATAGGTGCTCCTGCATCAATCTGACCGGTTCCTACCCTAGCCGCATATAAAATACCACCGATAGCAGCGAACACACCAGACGCGATGTAAGCTGCCATACGGACGCGGCGAACGCGAACGCCTGAGAGTCTAGCAGCCTCTTCGTTACCGCCTGTGGTATGCATCTGACGGCCCCACTTCGTATATTTGAAGAACAGATGCACGCCGATAACGGCGACGACCATCAATACGACTGGAACGGGAACACCGAGAATTTTACCTTGACCGAGCCATAAGAAGGACGGATCGAATGTGCCTGGCGCTGTTGAGCCATCAGGCATAGGCATGTTGTTATAGATCGAATAGCCTTTCGTATACGTCTTGTGAATACCTGCCACAATATACATAACTGCCAGAGTTGCCAGCAAATCCGGAATACGGATGCGGACAATGAGCAGGGAATTCAGCAAGCCGACAAGGGCGCCAATGAGAAGAGCCACCACAATAACCAGGATAAGAGGCTGTTGGTACCACACCATCATTGCTGCTGTCACCACAGTCGTAAGTGAAACTGTAGACCCTACAGATAAGTCGAAACCGTCGACTGTCAGTGAGAATGTCACTCCAATGGCTACGAATGTAACGATGGAGATCGATCTAAGAATGTCAGATAGATTGGCATAAGTGAAGAAATGCTCGTCCCATAATGAGAAGAACAAGATTACGAGTGCGATAACGATCAATGAACCATATTTAAATATGAAGTTTAACGTATTTTCCTTCATGCTTGCTCTCCCTCCCCGCCGCTGGCATGCAGCATCAGCAGTTCTTGCGTGGCTTCGCCTCTGCTGAATTCCTTCACCAGCGTACCGTCGCACATCACTAATATCCGGTCGGCAATGCCGAGTGCCTCTGTAAACTCACAGGTCAAATACACGATCGCTTTTCCCTGTACCGCTAGTGTGCCGATAATTCGGAATATGTCGCTCTTCGCTCCAATATCAACACCTTTGGTCGGCTCATCGAACAAATAGACACTGGCATCCGTCGGAAGCCATTTGCCAATGGATACCTTCTGCTGATTGCCGCCGCTCAAGAAAGCTGTCTTCTGTGCAGGAGAAGAGGTTTTAATACCTAATTTGCCGATAACCGCTTCGGCATTGTTCAGCTCTTTCCTGCCTGATATAAACCCGAAGCGCGACAATGCCTTTAGAATCGGGAGACTTAGGTTCCGAGCTACCGATTCTTCTACGAGAATACCTTGGCTTCGGCGTTCCTCTGGCACAAGCACGATTCCCCCTGCAAGAGCATCTGCCGGCTCGCCATTTTTAATGACTTGGCCGCCAACTGTAATCGTTCCTCCATCAGCTTTGTCAGCGCGGAAGAGCAGTCGTGACAGCTCCGTCTTGCCGGCACCAACCAGCCCCACTATCGCAACGATTTCCCCACTCCGTGCATCGAAGCTTACATCACGCACACGATGGCCTTGCCTGATATTCGATACTTGAAGAAGCGCATCACCGATGGCTGCCTGAGCCTTCGGATATTCCTCCGTAAAGACACGTCCCAGCATCGCCTGTACGACTTCCTCCATCGTTACATCGCTGCTGTTCTCGGTCATGACCTTCGCTCCATCACGCATGACCGTTATCCGATCACAGATACGGAAAATTTCGGGAAGACGATGGGAGATAAATACGATGCCAATTCCATCCTGCTTCAATTGTCCTATGACACGGAATAACCGCTCCGCTTCATCAAGGCTTAGCGGTGCGGTCGGTTCGTCGAAAATAACGTATTTGGCTTTCTCCGTGAGCAGTCTAGCAATAAGCACCAGCTGCTTCTCGGCCAGGCTTAGGTCTCCAGCCTTCTTGCGTACTGGAATGGCAGCACCTAGACGAGCGAGTGTCGTCTCCGCCTCTTTCTCGAGCTTGCCCCAGTTCAGCCATAAGCTGCTTTCGGCAGCTGAGATTCGATCAAGCATAACATTCTCTGCTACGCTTAGCTGTGATACTAGAGCGGTATCTACTTCCTGATAAACACAATGGATGCCCAATCGTTTGGCATCCCCGGGTGATTCAATATGAACTTGCTGTCCGTCAATAGTCACGATTCCCTCATCTTGGCTATATGCACCTGACAAAATTTTCATCAGTGTGCTCTTACCGGCTCCATTAGCACCAAGCAGAGCATGAACTTCACCACTCTGCAGAGTGAAATCGACGCTCTGGAGGGCGGGGACGCCGGAAAAAGTTTTCCGGATCCCCTTCATTTGAAGTTGTTTGATTACGCTCATCGTCTGCACCTCTCCAGCGTCCCGTATAACCGACTACTTAGTTATTCATTCGTGCCTTCCAGTTCTTTCATCCAATCTTCGTACGCTTGATCGCTGCTGCCCCATCCTTCGATGTATTCTGCCAATTGCGTTGTGTTTACTTTTTCTTCTGGCAATTGATCACGGTGTACGTATACAGGCTTCAATACAATGACAGGCTCGTTCTCTTCCCCTTTGAACTCTTTGTAAAGCGTACGTACTTGTACACGTCCGATATCCTTTGGATCAACAGCTGCAGAAGCAATCCAAGGGCTCGCAGGATCTTGAATCATTTGCAGATCCTCATCACTCATATCAATACCATATACTTTAATTTCAGTTCTGCCAGCTTGTTGAATGGCACGTGAAGCGCCTTTAGCGAATTCATCCCATGCTGCCCAGACTGCTGTAATATCGCCTTTGTTCGGGTATTGCTTCAGAATAGCTTCCATTTGTGCTTGTGTATCGATTGCTGGGTTGTTCGCGTTACCGAATGCAGCAATCTCTTTGATGTCAGGATACTTCTCTTGGAATGCTTTGTAGGCAACTTGACGACGCTCCATTGGTGCGAAGCCTGCTACCCATACCTTAACGATTGTTCCTTTGCTGCCTGCATCTTTAGCCAACTGCTCCAGAGTAAGATCTGCCATTGCTTGGTCATCCTGTTGAAGAACCGGTACGCCATCAACTTTCACGTCTGCATCGAATACAACTACCGAAATTCCTTTTTCTACCGCTTTCTTCACGCCTGCTTCAAGAGCAGCTGCTTGTCCGTGGTCAATCAGAATACCATCATAACCTTGGTTGATTGCTGCATCAAGATTAGAAGACATCTTAGCAAGATCGTTATCCGAAGCGAATACGGTTACTTCTCCGCCGAATTTCTTCACTTGTTCCTGTACACCTTCAACATACTGCGAGGAGAAAGTACCTGTATTAAACTGCATCACGAGCGCAATTTTTTTGCCTTTCAGTGCGTCTAGCTCACTATTCCCAGAAGCTGCTCCTGCATTGGTTGCAGCAGGCGTCTCTGTTGCAGCTCCTTCGTTAGCTGTTTCATTGTTAGCTTTGTTGCCGCAAGCAGCAACAACCAATAGTACTACTAGAAGAAGTGCTGTCAAAGAAATTTTACCCCATTGTTTCATGCTTCTCTCTCCCTTTAACTTTTCTTATATCATATATTCTAATTGCTATCATATCACGTTAACCAAGTATGTCAATCGGATTTATTACTTTACTGTGGTAAATAAAACCGCGACAACTGTCATTATAGTAACGGATTTTTATAAAAGCAATAGATTTATTGCATTTTCCCAATCAAAATGTTGCTATGCAAGCTATTGGAAGACGCACTCCAGCTCTTATCCCTTGGAGAAACGATAAAGTGGCGGTGCAAGATTAGCTCTTGCACCGCCACTTTATCGTTTACAGCCTATAGGTCTACTGCAGTCATGAATACTACAGAATAATTGCGATTAAACCGCCGGAGCCTTCATTAATAATTCGGCCAAGCGTTTCTTGCAGCTTGTAGCGAGCGTTATCCGGCATCATTGCGATTTTGCCTTGAATGCCTTCACGCACTAAGGAGTGCAGGGAACGCCCGAATATGTCGGACTCCCAGATCTTGATCGGATCAGCCTCGAAGTCCTGCATGAGGTATCTGACCAGCTCCTCTGTCTGCTTCTCCGAGCCAATGATTGGCGCGAATTCAGATTCCACATCTACCCGGATCATATGGATTGATGGAGCTGTAGCTTTCAGTCTGACGCCGAATCTCGAGCCTTGACGGATGAGCTCCGGCTCATCCAGCGCCATCTCAGCAAGAGTTGGAGCTGCTATGCCGTATCCGGTAGCTTTGACCATTTCGAGCGCCTCTGCAAATCGGTCGTATTCCCGCTTCGCATGGGAGAATTCCTGCATGAGCTGAAGCAGATGGTCCTTGCCTCGAATCTCAACGCCAACAACCTCCATGAGAATGCGGTCATACAGCTCATCAGGTGCGTAGAGATCAATCTCAGCAACACCTTGGCCCATATTCATTCCGCTTAGGCCAGCTCTCGCAATGAAGTCATAGTCCATGAATTGAGAGACGACACGATCAACATCTCTTAATCGGCGGATATCCTTAACGGTATCTCTTACCGAGTTCTCATAGTTGCTGCGCAGCCAGTGCTGTTCATTGAGCACCATAACCCAGCTAGGAAGATTCACATTCACTTCATGAACCGGGAACTCATAGAGCACTTCACGAAGGACAGAGATAACTTCCTCCTCTCCCATTGTAGCAACACTCAGGGTAATAACCGGTATATCGTATTTAGCTTGAAGCTCTCCGCGTAGTTGAAGGGCTTCTTCACTGCGAGGGCGCGTTGAGTTAATAATGAGTACGAATGGCTTGCCGACTTCCTTCAGTTCACTAATAACCCGCTCTTCCGCTTCCACATAGGAGCTGCGCGGAATTTCGGCAATGGAACCGTCCGTCGTAACGACGACGCCAAGCGTAGAATGCTCCTGAATAACCTTCCTCGTTCCGATTTCTGCAGCTTCCTGGAACGGAATCGGCTCATCGAACCAAGGAGTCGTAATCATACGAGGGCCATTCTCATCCTCATATCCTTTGGCGCCTTCTACTGCGTAGCCTACGCAATCCACAAGTCGGACATTTACCTCAAGTCCTTCACTAACCTTAAGCTGTACCGCTTGATTCGGAACAAACTTCGGTTCAGTTGTCATAATCGTTCTACCTGCGGCGCTTTGAGGAAGTTCGTCAACGGCTCTTACCCGATCCGCTTCGCTTGTAATGCTAGGAAGCACAACCGTCTCCATAAACCGTTTGATAAACGTTGATTTGCCCGTACGGACTGCCCCTACTACCCCGAGGTAAATATCCCCGCCAGTTCGCTCGGCAATGTCCTTAAAAATGTCCACTTTCTCCACTGAATATCCCCTCCCAATTGATTTTCCGGTTCGCCGCCTTCCACCGGACAAGAGGGCAGGCCAGCGACGCAACTCGTACAGCTTTTTGGACTAGTAATAGCATATGTCCTGGCTTACCGATTATGACGATTCCTTTCGTGAAATCTTTTTTTCTACTATCGGGTCACGTTCTTGCCCTTCCAAGATTGAGTTATATGAATAAAACCGGCATTGTATGCCAAAAAAATCCCCTTCAACGAGACCATGAGGTCGTTAAAGAGGATTTGAAATACACACTGCCATTATTATTATTAATGAGCAACCGCTTGCGGTTGCTCATTAATCCAATGATAGACAGGAGCTTTGACCGGCACATACACATCTGAATCGACTAGCAGCGTTCTCAGATCAAGATCCTCCTCGAATTCAGTGGTCCCTTGCTTCTGTACAGCCTGCATAATATCTAGACCATAGTCGGTGTATACTCTGCCCTGCTCATCGACAAGAGCTGCTAGCGTCTGACCTGAATATTCACTACGAATAGCAGGAGCCTTCTGGTTCAGCTTATTATAGTCAATGTAATAATAGCCCGGATAGACCTCTTCAGCCTTCGGCCATTCACCATTATGACTATTGGCGTAAGCTTGAACTTTGCTCGCTAGATCG
Source organism: Paenibacillus xinjiangensis (assembly GCF_059686975.1). Taxonomy (NCBI): domain Bacteria; kingdom Bacillati; phylum Bacillota; class Bacilli; order Caryophanales; family Paenibacillaceae; genus Paenibacillus; species Paenibacillus xinjiangensis. The sequence goes on from NZ_JCAALS010000004.1 coordinate 119,949, forward strand.
TTAATCTGCTGATAGCTTACTAAGTTCATAAGCTTAACTGTTGGCTCTGTCTCTTCGTTAATGATGAGAAAATAATAATTGCCGCCCTTCTCGAACGCTGCAGAAGGGATATCACCTAAGTAACCTTTTCCTTGCAGCTGGACAAAATCAACAATGAACTTCTCATACAGCGGAGTGTCTGATGTACTGTTCTTCATCGGCAGCATCCCCGTATCGGTCTGATACTCCTCTATTGCGGCCTGCACATTACGGACCGCTTCTTTGGGCGCACCTTGATTCTGCTTCAACTGATCTTTCGGATACATACAACCGCTCAGCATGACAATAGCAGCTATCACAATAAGTGGCAGCATGCCTTTGCCTTGAATAGAATTACGTTTCATGACCATTAGCTTGAAATCCCCCTAAGCAGCGAACAAATTCAATGTTTTCGTTAATGAACGATTCTTCACTTTACCACAATTCATCGTCCTGCTCTGCTTGTCTAGCGAGCTGGCGCTGTACTGCTGCACGGAGCGGATCAAGCGGTACTATCACCTCAGCATGACCCCTTACCCTCGCTTGACAGGATAGACGAATGTTCTGTTCCTCAAGACCCGACAGCTTGCGCTCCTCCATATCTGCGATGGGCATCAGATCACTGCCAGGCTTTATTTCAACCTTGCACATAAAGCAAGCTGCTTTCCCTCCGCATCTCGTTTGGATCGGGATCTTCGCATGACGAGCAGCATCAAGCAGTGTCATTCCGGGTCTCACCTTAATCTTCTTCCCCGAAGGCCAGAAGGTAACCTCAGCACTCATAACAACACACCCGCATGCCGCTCAGCAATCCAGCGGTGCACATGATCCTTCGCTTCATCCGAGAACTGGTTGCGCCCTTCCAGCTCTGCCATTGCAGCGCTGTGACGATCGATATGACGGCTATAAGCGTCTATGATGAGCTGCGAACGGTCTATCCGGTCTCTCAGCACGTTGAACCACAGCTCATGAGCCAGAGGGACGACAGGAACGTAGCCGCCGCCGTGCAACGGAATGCGCTCGGAATGAGGCAGCAGCACCGATCTGACCTCTGTCTCATAACGGCAGCCATGAGCTCGAACAACAAATCCACCAACAAGCTCAACCGCTATACCTTCAATCTGAAAATGACATAATATAGAACGGTATATCCCGCTTTCATTGAGCTGAGGCTTATCTACTGCGTAAGGCTGCAATATCCCATAAAGACGTTCGACATCGGCGTCATCGCTGTATATATCCAAATCTCTAGGTTCGCTAGCAAGCGATAAGCCGCGAAGCATTAAGCCCGCGCTTCCGCCGATCACCCATTCTGCATCAGATCCCGCAGCAGCAGTACTAATGACAGACAGGGCATTCTCGATTCGTCCTCTTACGTTCATTACCTGCACTTCCTTCTAAGCGTAAACGACAGAGCCTGCATCCGATAATGCTGCTTGCATTCCGCAGTATTGATCAACTAGAAATAAGGCTTATTGATCGCTTTAATCACCGTATCCTTGCTCTTCACGATAGCTTGGCAAGCAAGGCGGTAACCTTCCTCGAATTCCTCAGGGTCCATGCGGTCCCATTCTGCATCTGTTATTCCTTCCAGGCCATCCCCACCCTCTGTAATCAAGCATCGGCATCTGGCACAAGTCCCACGGGTACAGGAGGAAGCCCAGTCGATACGATGGTTAAGCGCGAGTCGGAGCAGTGATACCCCCACTTCTCCTTCTACAACAGCTGATTTCGTTCTTCCCTTCAGTTCAATCATACGATAGAAGATTCCTTTCAGGTTGCTTATGTATGCATGATGTTATCTAAATAATAGACAGTACTCCACAAATAAAACCAATTACTAGAACAACGAACGCGAAAAAAGATAAAATAAATTTCAACACGCCTTTGGTTTTGAGCCTAGCGAACGTTATAATAACTGCCGCTATCGCCATCAGCCCAATTCCAATTAAAGACACCCACATCTTCGTCATTGAATCCATGAACAAATCTTCTCCTAGTCAACATACGTAATAAATAGCAATACTTATTATACCATCACATGCAAAAAAGGACAAAAGCCGATAAGGCGCCTTTGCTGATTCGCTACGCTTCAGCAGCGCCTTTCGCTTTTGCCCCGAACATTATTTTTTCATCATCATTTTCATTAAAGTTTCCATATTGCTCATGTTCATTCCACTTGCCTTAACAGCCTTAACAATATCGTTGACTGTCGATTCTGCTACAGGCACCTTAGCCATATCTGATACCTGCTTAATTAGCTTGCGCAGCTCAGCTTCACTCTGCATTGTAGAGTTAGTAACACCACTGGCCAGCTTCTTGACCGAATTCTCGGTAATGTTCTTGCCTGTTTTTTTATTAATGGCGCCAAGCACATCTTTGGAAAGATCTTTACCCATGCTTCACCCCTCCTGACATGTCTGCCTTTAGCAAAATGCATAACCCTTCGCTTAAAACATCATATGAGGGGGACATTTGATTGGTGTAGGCGCCAGTATTACTCCAGCTGCTCGATTTCGTGTGTTTTTAACCGGCCCATCAGGTTCTCAACAGCCATTCTTGGCGAGCGGCTCGCGAATAACACCTCATATAGCTCCATCGTAATCGGCATTTCTACGTCATATTCCTTGGCTAGATTGTAAGCAGCTCGAGTCGTTCGAACGCCTTCTACAACCATTCCCATTGCACTCAGCACCTCTTCAAGCGGGGTGCCATCGGCCAGCATCGAACCCGCTCGCCAATTACGGCTGTGCTGACTCGTACAGGTAACGACCAGATCACCTACTCCTGCAAGGCCTGCGAAGGTTAACGGATTCGCCCCCATCGCAGTTCCTAGACGGCTGATCTCTGCGAGCCCTCTCGTTAGGAGAGCAGCCTTCGCATTATCACCGAATCCAAGTCCATCAGACAAGCCGGCACCGAGAGCAATAATATTCTTAATGGCCCCAGCAACCTCTACCCCAACGACATCAGGATTCGTATAGACGCGGAAGTAATGGCTCATGAAGGCATCCTGCGCACGCTCCGCTGCCTTCAGATCAACTGAAGCTACAACAACTGTTGTAGGCTGCTTGCGAATAACCTCTTCTGCATGGCTTGGGCCAGATAGAACGACGATCTCTTCTGCCGAACGATTCAGCTCCTCCGATAGAACGGTAGTCATCCGCTTAAGCGTATCGGCTTCGAAGCCTTTGGTTGCATGAATACATAACGTATCCTCTGACAAGTACGGCGCAGCCTGCCTCGCAACCTCTCTCATTGCTGAGGACGGAGCGACGAATAGAGCCAGCTCTGCCCCCGTCAGCGCTTCCTTAAGATCAGTCGTTGCCTGAAGTGTTGCTGGCAGCCCGATACCAGGCAGATACTTGGCGTTCTCCCGATCCCGATTAATACGCTCAGCTTGCTCGCTACTGCGGGTCCACAGCGACACTTCATAACCGTTATTAGCTAATACGGATGCTAGAGCTGTACCCCAACTGCCTGCAACTAATACCGCCGCATAGCGCTTCTGCACGGACTTCACATCTGTCATGCGCCGCTCACATTCCTTTCTTTGCACCAAGTTTATTCTCTGTTCCTTGTATCAGCTTGACAATGTTCGAACGATGTCTCACAAAAGCAAATACGCACAATAGTAGACTGATCGTCAATAAAGGAAATGAATAATGGATTAGTGCAATGAATATCGGTGTTAGAGCAGCGAATAATAGTGAGCCCAAAGAAACATAGCGCGTAATTACGATAGCTAGAATAGCAACGAGACCTGCATATAAAGCTGGCAAAAAGGCAAGCGTAGCAATGACGCCTACAGTTGTCGCTATGCCTTTCCCGCCCTTGAAGCGGAACCAGATCGGCCAGTTATGTCCGATTATAGCTGCAAGCCCGCAAATAGCTGCTGTCCAATCATCCTCTGCCATACCGAGCCAGCGACCGATTAGTACAGCAGCAATACCCTTGGCTATATCGAGAAAGAATACGAGAAGTCCCGGCCCCTTGCCGAGAACCCTTATCGTATTCGTAGCGCCAGCGTTACCGCTCCCATGCTGCCTGATATCTATGCCTTTCACCCATTTGGCTATGACGATACTAAAAGAAACAGAGCCTAACAAATAACTGACAATTACTGCGATAGCGGCATACAACAAGCTTCTTCTCCCCTAATCTTCATCGGACTTCCGTCTAGTAAATAACCGGACAGGCGTTCCTTCAAAGTCAAAAGCTGCACGAATTTTATTTTCCAAGTAACGCTCATAAGAGAAATGCATCATCTCTGGATCGTTAACGAAGATCACAATGGATGGCGGCTTAGTAGCCACTTGCGTCACATAGTTAATACGCAATCGTTTGCCTTTATCTGTAGGAGGCGGATTATACGCCACTGCATCAGCAACGACATCATTCAGCAGATGCGTTTGAATACGCATAGCATGCTGTTCAGATACATGATTGACGATCGGAAGCAGCTTATGCAGACGGCTCTTAGTCAAGGCTGATAGATAGGTAATCGGTGCATAAGACATGAACAAGAAATGATCACGGATTTTCTGCGTAAATTCCTTCATTGTTTTATCGTCTTTTTCAACAACATCCCACTTGTTCACGACAAAAATAGACGCCTTCCCAGCTTCATGCGCGTATCCGGCAATATGCTTGTCTTGCTCAATAATGCCTTCCTCGCCATTAATGAGAACAAGCACGACATCCGCACGTTCAATCGCCTTCAGCGCTCTCATGACACTGTATTTCTCTGTTGATTCGTACACCTTGCCGCGCTTTCTCATACCTGCTGTATCGATAAGGACATAACGCTGTCCATCCTTCTCGAACGGTGTATCAATCGCATCTCTCGTCGTTCCAGCCACGTCACTTACAATAACGCGTTCCTCACCAAGGAGGGCATTGACGAGCGAAGATTTCCCTACATTCGGACGTCCAATTAGAGCTACACGAATAACGTCCTCATCGTAGTTGTCTTCTTCAATAGGAGGCAGCTTCTCGACAGCTGCGTCTAGAAGATCACCGATACCAAGGCCATGTGAACCAGAGATAGCGATCGGTTGCCCGAAGCCCAGTCCATAGAACTCATAGACCTCGTCCATACGATTAAGATTATCTACTTTATTTACAGCTAGAACGACAGGCTTACGAGAGCGGAACAGCATCTGTGCAACCTCGTCATCCGCATGCGTCAAGCCGGTTTTGGCGTCTACCATAAAAATAATGACATCCGCCTCTTCGATAGCCAGTTCTGCTTGCATACGCACGGATTTCATAATCTCATCTTCACCATCAATTTCAATACCGCCTGTATCGACGATACTAAATGGTGTTCCATTCCATTCTCCAGGGCTATATAGCCTGTCCCGGGTTACTCCCGGTTTATCTTCAACAATCGCGAGCCTGTCGCCGACCACCCGGTTAAATATTGTGGATTTACCCACATTCGGACGCCCGACAATGGCGATAACGGGTCTTGCCATAGTTAATTTTTCACTCCTTCAAAAATACTCACGCTAACCATCATAGCAAAAAACAGCGAACTTGGCTAACTTTTCATCTTAATGGTGGTTAACGAGGATGATTGTACCGTTTTTCAGGTCATGTGCACTTGCATCCAATATTTTCTCTAACAGAAAGGAAGTTTGCTGAAGTTCAGCTTCATTGCCTGCAATAAAAATCGGTGCTCCTCCGGCAACCTCATGCTGATGAATAGATACGACAGCAACAATATTAGCCATGATCAGGAGCCTCCTTCTTGTTGACCGATGCCTCGCTTGGCATACGCACCGCTGATTCGAGAATCGGAACTCCCTCGATTACTTTAAGCGCTTTCTGAACGTCTGTCTCCTGAGGCAGTAAAAATACAGCTAGTCGTCCATCCTTCATATCCAGCTTCGCCATAGGAATTAGAGCTGGCTCACCGTCATCTCGATAAACACCCATAATCGTCGACAGGTCGAACAATATCGCTTGACGCTGGCCCAGATTGCTTAATGTCACCTTCGCATTGGCATTACGAGGATGAAGAATAAATCCCATCCCCCTTTCCTGTATAATGGATTGATTCGCCTTCAAACCCACATTCATAATATAAATGTCATCGACGAACAAATCAGGTCCGTCTACCCGTACACTAGCTGATTCTGCGGTTGCGATATGGGACACAGACTTGCCGGAACGAAGGTGACGTACAAGCAATAGCGAGAGCACGCCACCCAAGACTCCGACGAATACATTAAATAATATCGCAAACAAGCTGGTAAGGAGAGCCGTCATTATAACTAAATAATTACGACCTTCGAATACCATCGCAATACCCTCTATATAGGTCGAACCTCGTCCAACAAGCTCCATACTGTCGATTTTTGTTAATGTTTCCCGTTCCATCTTCCTTACATCACGGAATTGCTGTGCAGCAAGCGACAAAAAAGTAATTGCTGTGTAGTCTTTGTTGAATAATGCCGGAACAGCGACCGCCCCGAGCGCAGCTGCAATCACGCCTAGCGAAATGTGGATTATTCGACCATGAGGGTATGTCGGATATTGTCTATAGTCCGTCTTCAGCATGAGCAGACGTGACACGATGCCGAATACAATCCCCATTAGAACGCCTAGCAGGTGCTTATGTTCAACTAAATAGGTGTTCATTCCGGGGAGCTCCCTCCTTTATTTCTCCATGCGATTGAAACAATCCTGACGGCGATTGTCCGAAGACCCTGGAACATCATACTTGCCAATCTCGCGCTGGCGAACGCTATCCATAAGCCATCCCACCAAGAAAGAGAGCCGACCTCCCCGATATATCTGCCGCTCAGCAAGGCCGCATGGACCAATTCCGCGGCAGAGGCAGAGAGCAGCAGGACAGCGAATTGATTAGGAACCTTGGCTGAGAAAGCAGCGGCAAGCAAGCCTCCTAGAATCGGGGCATCCCAGACAGGGTCAATCCAGTAGAAGACAGGGTCGGCACTGTACATTTTTTGAATGCTTCCCCATATCATTCCTGTTAGTGCTCCGCATAGCAGCAAATAAAAGCCAGCGTCCCATAAGATACGCCCTCTCATTGCGAACAATGCGGCAATTATCGCAACGATAACGCTGGCATGAAGCTCAATTTCAACCATGCGAATTGTGAAAGACCACTGCAGCGGCTGAAGCAGCAGGCAGCAAAAGCTAACTATAGCCAGCTTCCTTTTATCTATATTCAGCCACACATAATCCCCCCAGCCTGTTGTAATCAATATGAGCAGCATCGTTATTATCCATAAAGTTAGAAATCCTGGATTCACAGCATAATCACCTCTTGTCGACCTATTATGCTCCAAATAAAAGAGGCTATTCCTGATGTTACAAATCAGGAATAGCCTCTTAAGTTATTCATATCGTACCGATTCGAATCGAATCGTATTATTTCAATTTGCTCAGCTTGTCGCCGAACCGCTCAGCCAGTGAGTAGCTCATGCTTGAGCTGTTAAGGCTAACGTTCGGGTTGTTGCCAAGATCTTCTTGCTTAGGCGAACGCTCACGTTGTTGTCTGCCTGGTCTTGGAGCTTGCTCTTGTGTTTGCTCAGGAGCTTCTTCTGTTTCTTTGATGCTCAGGCTTACGCGTTTCTCAGCAGCGTTGAAATCAAGCACTTTCGCTTGAACTTCTTGGCCTTCTTTCAATACATCGTAAGGTGTTGCGATGTGGCGGTGTGCGATTTGTGAAATGTGTACAAGGCCTTCAACGCCTGGAGCAATTTCAACGAATGCGCCGAATGTAACGATACGACGTACTGTACCTGTTACGATATCGCCAATATTGAACTCACCCGCAGCAGATTCCCAAGGACCTGGTTGAGCAGCTTTCAAGCTCAGGCTGATTTTACCTGCTGCTGGATCAACTTTAAGTACTTTAACAGTAACCGCTTGGCCTTCAGCAACGACATCCTTCGGATGTGCAACGTGCTGCCATGAAAGCTCAGATACGTGTACGAGGCCATCAATTCCACCGATATCGACGAATGCGCCGAATGGAGTCAGACGTTGTACAGTACCTTCCAGCTGTTGTCCTGGCTCAAGAGCAGCGATAACTTTTTGTTTGCTTTGCTCGAATTCAGCATCCAGAACTTCTTTTTGGGAAAGAATGACTTTGTTGTTCTCACGGTCGATTTCTTTCACTTTAACGCGAAGTGTGCGACCTTTGTAATCGCTGAAATCTTCAACAAAATGACGCTCAACCATCGATGCAGGAATAAATCCACGAACGCCAACATCAACGACTAGGCCGCCTTTAACAACGTCAGCAACGACAACTTCGAAGATTTCTCCGCTCTCGAATTTCTCTTGAAGAACATCCCAAGATTTCTCGCCAACGATTAGACGTTTCGAAAGAACAAGCTTTTCTTTCTCATCATCGATGCTAACCACTTTCAATTCGATCTCTTGACCGATTTGAGCAGCATCTGCAGCATTCTCAAGCTGAATCGCAGATAGCTCGCGAAGAGGAATAACACCGTCATATTTATATCCAAGGCTTACATATACTTGGTTATCTTCGATTTTGACGATCGTGCCTGTAACTGTGTCACCTTTTTTCACTGACACAAAATTATCCATAGCCTCTTGATTCTCCTGTGCTACGGAGTCCTGAACATTAATTTCTTCTGACATTGAAATAACCTCCTCAATTCATACCCCAACTTTATTTAAATCCGCTTGCGTCTATAACGGTAAGCAGCATTTAAAACATTTATTACTTATTTTCTTTCGTCATCTCACGAATGCGAGACATAATAGCGTCTGTTACACGCTCCAGCATATCCGGTGAAGATTCTTGTATGAGTGCTGTAAGATCAACCGGTGTGCCGTACATAATTTTCATTTTGCGGAATGGCTTGTATCGACCTATGATGGCTACTGGAACCACAGTCGCTCCACTGCGAATGGCGATCATTGCTGCACCCTTCTTAGCTGCTGAGCCTTCCTCGTTGTTACGAGTTCCTTCTGGGAAAATCCCCATCACTTCGCCTTCTTTAAGAAGAGTGATGGCCGAACGAATAGCTTCTTTGCTGACACCGCCACGTTTCACAGGAAAAGCACCGACAGCCCGGATTAGCGGACCAAAAACCGGAATATTGAACAGCTCCTGCTTCGCCATATAATGAACTTTACGCTTCACCTTTATGCCAACCGTCGGCGGATCTAGAAGACTAATATGGTTCGAGCACAAGATTACCGGTCCTTCGGACGGTATGTTCTCGAGGCCCTTTGCTTCCAGCCGGAACAATACGTTGTAGATGACGCGGAGAAGAAATCTGCAAATGCGATATAACATAGTTTACTTCGCCTCCGCCAATTTGGTTCGGCTTAATTTGACAATTGTCGCTACAACCTCGTCTATCGACAGGGTCGTGCTGTCTAGAACGATTGCGTCCTTCGCGCAGACAAGCGGCGACAGCTCGCGCTGTTCATCCAACCGATCCCGCTCAGCAATTTCTCTTGCGAGCTGCTCTAGTGTGACAGATTGCGTATCCGAAATTTCGTTGAAGCGGCGAAGCGCTCGCTCTTGTACGGTTGCGGTTAGAAAAACTTTCAACTCCGCATTCGGCAGTACATGCGAACCGATATCGCGTCCGTCCATCACAACGCCTTTTCGTTCAGCTAGCCCGCGCTGCATCGTTCCAAGCACGTCCCTAACTGTCTCATTGGCAGCAACCTGTGATACGGATAGCGTCACTTCTCTTGAACGTATTAGATCTGTTACATCTTCTCCGTTCAGGAATACCATTTGTCCCCGGTCTCCCGGCTTAAGCTTGATATCAAGCTTCCTTGCATGTGCGGCAAGCTCAAGCTCATCCTGCGGCTTAATCCCTGCTCTTCCGGCGCTAAGTGTTACAGCCCGATACATCGCGCCTGTGTCGATATACACATAACCTAGCTGTTCGGCAACTTTGCGTGCAACTGTACTTTTACCTGCACCTGCAGGCCCGTCAATCGCAATGTTAATCCGGTCGCTGTCACCGTCTTGCAGCATCACTACCAGTCAACCCCCTTATATAGAGACGGCTGGCCGAATGCTCAATAGATGCGACGCAAACCTCTCAAGAAAAAAGCAGGCTCTGCCTGCGATCGTGAAAATTATACCACACTATAGACATAGATGCAAAAACGGCAGCCTTTATAAATGCAAGAAAGAGCTTCCAGCAATCTGTCGATTACTTGTAAGCTTTCCCTTCCATACGGTCAACTCCAGTCACCCAATGTCTAATCGAGTCGTTCTGCAGCAGCATTTGCGATAGAACAACTACAATAAATAATAAGACTACGATATGTAGCAATCGTCTACTAACAGCATCCGACATTTGCTTCAGATACTCAGTATCCCTCTTATCTTCTCTTCCAACTAACCAAGCAACTAACCACTTCCGCATACTGCACTCCCTTATATTCCCTGTTCGTGCATAGCATGTCTATCCTTAGCTGGCTCTATTCATCGATTGCGGAATTCCAGCTGTCGCTCGAAGCAATAACGGATTATCTTCTGGCGTTCGCTGTCGGTAATGCTGGCGAATTTTATCATAACCTGCTTACGGCCGCTCTCCAGCACAACAACCCTGACAACCTCACCTTTGAAGGAAGTATGCTCAATAGACCCGTTCTTGAAAGGTATTAGAAGCCAGCAATCCAGCTCCATCCCCTGCTGAATAGACCATTTTCCATCGCATATGAGAGATATGCCCCCACCGCCAACATCGTCTGTCATCGAAACAAATCTCATCTGATCAGCTATATTAACAGCAATCTCTAGCTCCGCGGACACACGCAAGAAATGACGGCGTTGAACTTTCGTTATCCGATCAGGATCAGGCTTGCGTATTTTGATTAATCGAATGACTTCTTCCCGGAATCCGATGACATGTGAATCAAAATAGTTCTTAATCCCGTCGTCAGATAAAAAATAGACAGAGAGCTCATCACCCAAAAAAAGTCGTTTCATTCGGCCAGTCTGACTATTGATTGGATTCTCAATAAGTAAACCGTCCTCCAGCTCGTCAGCTATTCTTGCTTTGTACTCGACGGCTGCTTCAGCTTCATCAGAGGAAGCAATCTCGAAATATAACATCTGGTTTACTCTAGGCAACAATTGGCTCCCCTCCCATATTGGTGTCATTATAACACGTCAAATCAAGAGGAGCCATATGGTTATTTACTAGCTGCTACTGCTTTATCAAGTGGAGACAGCTCTTCAATTGCTTCTTCAAGCCCAGTCTCTGAGTTAATGTATATCCGGTAATCGCTGCCATTGATTCTGCCTGTGTACTCGTAGCATAGAACCTCCTGGCCTATATCGCTCAGAATGAGCGCTTTTTGTGACTTCGTTATTTTCATTTCCGGATTAATGGCTTTCCGTGCTTCAGCTTCTGTCAGATGCGCTGTCGGAATTGTGCGCTTATGATGCTCATACACATAATCATTCGCTTGCAGGCCAACAGCCTCTCCATTGTCCAAGGCAATCTTAACCGTCAGCATATCCGGATAAATCAGAACATTATCCTGCTTGCCTACATAGCTCAAGGTACCCGTATTCTTATACATGTCATAGCTAATCGCCTGCATACCTTTGAGATCATGGTCATTCAGAAATTTATCAGCAGCGGCTCTAGCCTGCTTGAGATCAAGCTTCTTCTCTCCTATATCACGAGAGTCCATGAACCAGATCAGCTTCCCGCCCCTTTGGGTGTAATCCATCTGCATCTTTTGACCGGATTCCGGATGGGTTACTGTCGCGGAGTATGAGGCATATTGTGTTCCCTTGCCGTTCTCCACAACCTTCACATCACCGACATTCTTCCCGACAAATTTAGCAACATGCTCCTTAATATCGTCTGCAGTAACCAATTTCCCGCTGAGCATATTGATGGTTCTCTTCTGATACATACTGGATACAGAAGGACCCCAATTGATTTCGGGATATTGGCTTACTTTGTTATCTACGGTTTTGAAGCCGTCAATGATTGTATTCTTCTTGCCTGTTTCTTTGGATGCCAGTGCAAGCTCTACATCCATCCAACGAAGATTGTTGCTGAGCACCTCATTCTGCATGCTAGACAAATCCTTAGAAATTTCCTCGGACTTCGCGTAGAGCGTCTTTAAAGTTTTGAACTCGTCTTTAGACAATGGCTCCTTCGTTAAATCTCTCACCGAGGTCTTGTACGCAAAGTTAGCAATGCGCGACAAGAAGTCATCTGCTTCATTAAATGGAAGCAAGGTCAGTGGCAGCTGGTTAATTTCGTTCTGAGCCTCACCTGTGAGCCTCCACACATTAACAAGCCCTTTACGATGATAGCCCTGCGAGGTAGAGTTGACCGCTAGCGTATTGCCTAGCTGTTGATGCAATTGCTCAACATGATAGGTTAGATCATGGAATGCACGCTGATATTGGTTCTCTGCCTTAATGAGAATCGAATTTTTTTCCTGATGCTCTTGATAGCCCCAATAGGCAGTACCAATCATTAAGAGGGTCATTACGGGGAAGAGCACCGCGCTGAGTCGTTTGTACATAACAGAAAAGCTCCCTTCTTGTGCAAAACCTAACAATAGTTTGGTTTGACAAAGGGAGCTTTATGCATCTGTTCTAAATACTGTGTTCTTCTACATCCAGATCGTGGCTGTTATTGCATATGCACTGCTTGAACCCCGTATCAATAGCGCCTTTCTCGCGCTTTCCTCGAAGCACAAACTTTTCTCCACATACATTGCAACGAATCGTTACTTTTATTCTTGCCGCTTCCATCCATGCCTCCCAAGTTACAACTGTCATTAATTGTAAGTATGGACGGAACCATTATAATTTAATCTCATCATCAGATGTGAGAAAACGAAATGGCGACCGTGCATTCGCACGCTGCATCGTTCTTAATCCCCATATCCATAGCACGAACATGAATGGAATTATAAAATACATCCAATTGGTGCGAAGGGTAAGCATAATCCAATCGTACACCCCATGCAGCATCAATGGCAGTGTTAATGATATGGCAAGGTATAGCTTTCTCCTGCTTGCTTTTGGCTCGAACTTGGCTTTCCCCATATAGTAGCCCATTAGAATGCCAAACAAGGCGTGGCCCGATACGGGAAGAAGCGCCCTCACCAGCAGCGTTCCGAATGTGGCAGGTGACAGGATCGCATATAATACGTTCTCAAGCGTTGCAAATCCTAATGAGATCGAAGCTGCATACACAATACCATCGTAAGGCTCATCGAATTCCGTGTGATTGTAGATCATGTGATAGAGTACGAACCATTTCATGAATTCCTCTACCCCCGCTGATTCGAAGAAGGAGAAAACAATAGGATGATCGCCTAACCATAGCTGCAATCCGCGCTGTATGACGATGATTGGCAGCACGATGAGCACACCGAGCAAGAACATACGAACAACCATATGAATCGGCTCGGTATCATAACGATCTTTCAGATACAAATAAGTGAGCAGTGACACACCGGGTGCAACTGCTGCTGTTAATACGGAAAACAAAAGCATTCGTAAGTTCACCTCCGAACATTGCGCTCGCTATACCCAACCGCGATAGCGCACAGCTTCCGCCATTTTCCGCACACCAGCCATATAAGCCGCCAAACGCATATCTACATTTCTACTCTTATGAATATCATACACTTGCTTAAATCCTCGAATCATCATCAGACGAAGCTTCATATCCACTTCATCCTCTTCCCAATAATAACCTTGGTTGTTCTGTACCCATTCGAAGTAGGATACGATCACCCCACCAGAGCTGGCAAGCACATCAGGAACAAGAAGAATACCTCGATCGGTCAATATCTTCGTTGCTTCGAGTGTTGTTGGTCCGTTAGCTGCCTCCACAATGATGGATGCTCGAACATTCGGTGCATTCTGCTCCGTCAATTGGTTTTCTATAGCTGCCGGAACTAGTACATCACACTCGAGCTCCAATAGCTCATCATTGGTTATCGTCTCTGAGAATAGATTGGTCACATTCCCGAACGAATCGCGTCGATCTACGAGGGAAGGAATATCTAATCCTTCTTCATTATACAACGCCGCGTTCACATCCGATATACCTATTACACGAGCCCCTGCATCATGCATAAATTTGGCAAGATAGCTCCCAGCATTACCGAAGCCTTGAATGACAATGCGAGCATTGCTCAGCTCGATGCCCTTCAGCGCCAACGCTTCATGAATCATGATGACGACTCCTCTTGCAGTCGCTGTCTCACGTCCCTTGGAGCCGCCTAATACAAGAGGCTTCCCCGTAATAAAGCCGGGAGAGTCGAATTCCCTGATCCGGCTGTATTCATCCATCATCCAAGCCATGATCTGCGAATTCGTCATCACATCCGGCGCTGGAATGTCTTTGGATGGGCCGACGATTTGACTGACTGCTCGCACATAGCCACGGCTAAGACGCTCCAGCTCGCCGAATGACATTTGCCGGGGATCACAAATAACGCCGCCTTTGCCTCCACCGTATGGCAGATCAGCTATCCCGCATTTAAGACTCATCCATATGGACAAAGCCTTAACCTCATTCTCCGTTACACCTGGATGAAACCGGACGCCGCCTTTCGTTGGTCCGATAGCATCATTATGCTGTGAGCGGTAACCGGTAAACACCTTCGATAAGCCATTATCCATTTTCACAGGAATTCGGACTGTCAACACTCTCAGCGGCTCCTTAAGCAAGGCAATCATCTCATCGCTATGCCCCAGCTTACGAAGCGCCTGTTCAATTACAATTTGTGTAGACTGCAACACATCATACGAATGTATGTCAGACATCATCGATTCACCGCCTTCGTCTACTTGGTCTACATGTAATATGAACGTGTCATTCCAACCATATTCGCCTTCTAACCATATATACATAAGAAGAGCATCCAGCAAGACGCCTATCCGCCTGCAGATGCTCTATTCTCGGCTTGCTTATTTGTAGAAATGAGTGCAAATTTGCTTTACGGCCTCTTCAGGCATGATGACCTTGCCGTACTCCTCTAGCATCGCATATGTGACGGATGTCGCTTCTCCGTATTCAGCCAGCAACGCAATAACGGCATTATGCCGGGAAGTTTCGATAAGCGCTGGTTCAAGCGCTAGAATCCATTTTCCATTGTAGGCATATAATCGTCCGTCATCTGTTAAAGCTGCCGATTGGAGCTGCTTGCATACATTAATGACATCCTCAAATTCGCGGAAGGAATACATTACGATATCACTTTGCTCGAGCGTAACTTCCATCTCGTATATCTCGTCTTCCGTGTCTTCATCTTCGGTTGCCCGTTCATCGGATTGACCGTTCATCTTGCCACGGGTGACAATCACTACCATTCCTTGGGCGGGGAGGGCAAACACTTCGACCGCTAATGGGCCGCTGGCATCGAATCCAAGTTCACTGTATGCTTGATCCATCATTTCACTGAATAGTTCGTGTACTTTTGGAATTTCGCGCCACATGTCTTCCTTCTGGATCCCCCGTTCCAGCAGGTCGTCGAACGTCAGGAAAATCCTTATCTTGTCCTGACTCAGTCGCTCGATCTTCATGACAGGATCCTCCTCTGCAGCATCTGTTGTAACAGCGTATGAAATTATTAAGAAGATGTGATCAAATTTGATCAAATCCAATTATGTATCTACTTTATCATGTCTGTCCTTGGATTGCACCTAAATTGGGTAAAAAAAGAATCGTTTGAGCTGCATGTCTGCCATGCTTGCATCAAGCGATTCTGCCCTTTGTTTTCAGTTGTCAGTGCGTAGTAGAGGACGATTCCGCCAAAATCTGATTCGTCTGTTCCTTCAGTACTGGGTCGCTGTTGATGAGGGATTCAATCTGTCCCCAGCCTCCTTCTGATTTTACGGCGGTACCGTCTGTAGGCTTTGGGGCAGAGGACATCGCCTGTGCTTTCCAATTGCCATTCATCATCATGGACACAGTCTTCTTGCCTATTGCTGAGCATGCTGAGGATAAAGCGCTAGCTGCCCATGCTGCTGTTCCAGGCTTCTTGCGAGATACATAAATCGATGCAGCTACGCCAATTACTCCTCCGAATAAAAAACCGCTAAGCTTCATAACCGTGTGACCTCCCTTGAGATAAGAATTCACCGATTATTTTGACCTAATGCCTGCATGATCATCCTATTCAAATTAAGGAAACGACTCTTAAGCGTTCAAAAAGTGAATATGATACACTATAGATAAAATCAGGGAAGTGTCCCTTGCCCAACAATTACAGATAAGCAGCGGAGGTTAATCATGAAGCGAATATCACGATCTCTGACAATCGGGAAGGCTACTCTAACTGCCGTAGCTTTGCTCACATCCTGTTCAGGAAGCAATGAGCCTACAAGCTTGAATACAACTATTCAGCCGACCATTCAACCAGCATCTTCATCCCCTACACCATTACCTACACCAGTACCAACACCCGTGGCGGAGCCTGCTGAGAGCGCCCCTCCTGTCAAGCAAGCGAAGCTCTATGAGATGAATAACGTATATCGTTTCATCCCCATTAACGAAGATACACCGAAGAATGTCGTCCTTCTCACCTTCGATGATGGTCCACATAATGAGGAAGTACTAACTAGTCTGTTGGATACCTTAGATAAGCATAATGCGAAGGCAATCTTCTTCGTCAATGGCTATCGTGTGAAGCAGCATCCAGATCTACTTAAGCTAATTCATGCTAGAGGTCAGACCGTCGGCAACCATTCCTGGGATCACATTAATCTAAAAGAGCAGACTGCTGATACAATTGAGCAGCAGCTTGGTGATGTTCAGAAGGATGTAGAGGCACTAATCGGCGAGTCTCCCATCTTTTTCCGCCCTCCATATGGCTCAGGCGGCGATAAGGTCAAGGAAATAGCAAAAAACCACGGCATGTTGTTCATGACGTGGTCGAATGGTTCCCTGGATTGGGAGCAGAAATCGCCAGGCAAACCGGAAGAAATTACCCAGAATGTCCTTGATCAGCTCCATCCAGGTGCGAATATTCTCATGCATGAGCTCTCTTGGACAGCTGAAGCACTGGATGATCTATTAAATAAGCTTGAAGAAAAAGGCTACGGATTCATTGATCCAGCAACCATCTCGCTTACTCCGAATACTTAGTTCCGTACCAGAATAGTCCGGCTACGAGCACAACGAATAATACGAACAATAAATTATAATACCATTTATTTATCTTTTGAGCGCTTGAAGGAAATTTTTTTCTTCTTGGCGGCAGTGGCGCCTCGGTATTCGTATCGGCTTCGATGTCAGGCGGCACAGCCGCCTGATCTTGTTGCAATTTCCCTCTAGAACCCCCGAATTTTTCTACCCTGCTCATGAATGCTCTCCCTACTCCCTCCTAAATCGAATAATCAGACCCATAATCAGATCAATGACAAAATGTGCCAGAATCGGAGCCCACAGTGACTCCGTTTGTATATAAATCCAGCCTAAACCATAGCTGATGCTAAATACAAGTGCCGTTGGTATCCAATGCTTCAAATAACGGACATGGATCGCTGCAAATATAATACTTGTCCAATACGGACCGAATGAGTGCTGAACCGCACCCCGGAATAGCATCTCTTCACATACTGCAACTACGAATGAAAGCACAATGATGTGCCATACTGGCCTGTTCTTGAAAATACGGTCATTTACTCCGCCATCATCTGCAGCTTCCTCTGGAACCCATTTAGAAATAAGGAGGTCCACAATGATTACCGCTGCTGCAAGTCCCAGCCCCCAATATACAAAAGTCAGCTCTTTTGGGAAATATAATAGTTTAATTGGGTTTTGACGCTGAAATAATACCCAGATCAAACCGATAATAAGAGTAAGTGCCTGAGTCATGTACAAATTAATGAGCAGCATGCGGTCGTCGAGCTCGTCCACGGTCACCTTGCGCACACGAATTTTACGGATGTCAAATTTTTTCATAGCTTCCCGCCTGTCTAGAAGGTTCATATTTCCTTTTATAAGCCATTCACCTATACTGATAAGGCACAAACGACAGTATTATCATACATAAAGGGAGATTTGTGATGGAGAAACGGTTATCTGGTACTGCAATGTTATTTTGTTTAGGCTTTATCTTTATGCTTATATGTGCTGTAGGTGCTTTCTTCTACGGCATTAAGATCGGATCTGACAAGGTAGAAAACAAATATGAAATGAAGATGCTTAATAGTTCCAAAGAAGCGGCTAGCTCCACTCCTTATCAGCAGCAGGATCTCGTATCATTCTATCATACCGTATTTCTGCCCTATCGGGAATTTCAGAACGAATGGTCCAGCTCAATCAGCCAATTATCGTCAGGCGAGACCAAAGAACTAGCTTCCATGTTCAAGGATCTATCCGCCTTCGCTAAGAAAAAGCGTACGGAAGCGATCTCTGTCGATATGCAGAAATCTCCATTGCTTGGTGATGCTCAGGCAGCCATTATAACAAGTCTGGAACAATTCGAGAAAGCAGCAGACAAAACAGTATCGAGCTCTAAATCGCTTAGTCCTGAAGAATTGTTGAAGGCAATTGAGAAGGATCAGACCTATCTATCCGCTGTTAATCAAGCTCTAACTGCCCAGCAATCCTATTATGGAGCAATGCTGAAGTGGAGCGCATCTGTAAATCCAGACATTCCTGGAGAGTTCAAATTCTCTAATGTGCTTGAGATCAGTAAGTGGGAAGCACTTCCGCTCACCGTCAAAAACAAGCTAATGGCAGATCATTTGCTCTCACGCAAGCAAATAACTTCCTATTATCCCCAGGATCTAACGAGCCGGGTCGACGAATTTATTAGTTCAGGACAAGCTTCCAAAATGAAGATCCGCACCATCACATCTGTAGTGGAGCTTCTGATTGATACCGAAGCCGTTCGCAGTGGCGACTTCATTCAGATCAAATCTAGACTGTACGCGAATGAAGAGCTTCCGCTCCTGCCCTTCTTCTCCGTCGATGTTGGTTAACAGCTTGCTGCGAATGAAGCATTAATCATATTGAAACCCTTGCAATGAGGCTATAGCTGCCATTCCACCTGTTACGTTGTGGAGTCTGCTGTAGCCTTGTTCTTCTAAGTACCGGCACACGGCCTCGCTTCTTACGCCATGTGCACACACAATATATATGGGCTTGTCATCATCTAATTCTCCAAGCCTGTGTGGAATCGTATTCATTGGGATATGGACGGATGATTCCAAATGATAATAATCCCATTCCTGCTGCTCGCGCACATCTATAATTTGCTCTTTCTCAAGCTGATGCTCTGACACCAGCGCTAACAATACTTGTGGACTTATATCCTGCCATTGCGCCATTTCGGTCTCTCCCCTGCATGTAATTAACGATTCAATGGTTGAATCATAACGAAAATTTCACATTTGATCAAGTTTGAGCATTGCAATTGTGCACCTTCGTGCTATAAAATAGTAAAGGTTATCCTTAACGGCAGTCATGCTTCACTAACTGCTTTCAAAGACGAATTTCTCGTCCGGCTCATTACACTTGGGTGCCGAGGCGAGGTTTTTTGTTTTCGCATCATTATCGATCTAGCAAATGGATGTGAAGCCTATTCCTCAATTGTCAGAGCATGCTCTCAATTGGCTGGAACTTCACAAAACCTTTAGCGAATGCTTATGAAGCTGCTTCTGGCTTCACAATAATTTTAGGGGGCAATCTGCATATGTTTAAAGTGTTAGTATCCGATCCGATCAGCGATCTGGGCATTCAACAGCTTGTAGACGCGGAGGATGTAGCAGTCGACAAAAAACCAGGTTTAAGCGAAGATGAACTAGTAGCCATTATTGGTGAATATGATGCCCTGCTTGTACGCAGCCAGACGCGAGTTACTCCTCGCATCATGGAAGCTGGCAAGCAGTTGAAAGTAGTAGGCCGTGCAGGCGTAGGCGTTGACAACATTGATCTAGATGCGGCAACACAACGCGGGATCATCGTCATTAACGCTCCGGACGGTAATACAATTACGACATCTGAGCATACCTTTGCAATGATGATGGCAGTAGCTCGTCATATTCCGCAAGCTTACATGAAAACAGTCGGCGGTGTATGGGATCGCAAATCATTCCTGGGTGTTGAGCTTCGCAACAAAAAGCTCGGTGTACTCGGCATGGGACGTATCGGCAGCGAGGTTGCTAAGCGTGCTAAAGCATTCGACATGGAAATTCTTGGCTACGATCCGTTCATGACGGAAGATCGTGCAGAGAAGCTCGGCATCAAGCTTGCTACTGTAGATGAGATCGTTCGCAATGCCGATTTCATGACTGTACACACTCCACTTACACCAGAAACTCGCCATATGATTGGCAAGAAGCAATTCGAAGTGATGAAGCCTGGCATGCGTATCATTAACTGCGCACGCGGCGGTATCATTGACGAGCTTGCGCTTGTTGATGCAATTGACAACGGCGTTGTTGCAGGCGCTGCCTTCGACGTATTCGAGGTTGAGCCTCCTGCTGAGGATCACCCATTCCTTAAGCATCCGCAAATTATCGTTACTCCGCATCTTGGAGCATCGACAATTGAGGCTCAAGAGAATGTTGCAATCGACGTATCCGAGCAAGTGCTTCATATCTTGCGCAACGAGCCGTTCAGCAATGCTGTGAACATGCCTCCTATTCCGGCTGTTCTACAGAGCAAGCTGTCTCCTTACTACACGCTAGGAGCTAAGCTGGGCAGCTTCGCAGCTCAAATGACAGAAGGCGCCGTGCAGGAAATCGTTGTACGCTACTCCGGTGAGCTTGCAGAGGTCGACACTCAGCCGCTTACTCGTCATATTGTCAAAGGCGTGCTGTCACATCACCTTGGTTCTGACCAAGTTAACATCGTTAACTCGATGCACCTTGCCAAAGAACGCGATGTAAACATTGTTATTCAGAAATCACATGCAGCCAAAGACTTCACGAACCTGGTAACCGTATCTCTCCGCACGAAGAAGGAAGAACGTTTTGTCGCTGGTACTATGCTGACAGGCTATGGCGAGCGAGTTGTTCAGATCGATAACTTCCCAGTTGATGTAACGCCGGAAGGTCATCTGATTCTAATCTCGCATAATGACAAACCGGGTATCATCGGTCGTGTCGGTACTCTGCTTGGCAGCAATGATGTGAATATCGCTACAATGCAGGTTGGACGCCAGCTTGAAGGCGGATCGGCTATTATGGTGCTCCGTGTAGACAAAGGCGCTCCTAAATCGATTCTCGAGCAGCTGACAAGCATGTCTGATCTGAATACAGCAAAAGAAATTAATCTTTTCTAGAATAGACTTAAATAGGATTACTGCAAGACCCTCATCCATGAATGGACGAGGGTCTTGCTATTTGCGAAAAACTCCTTACATCTTCTCCCTTTATTCAACATTCGCCGTACAATGTTTCACGAACAACAAGATTAACCTCGCTCATTCAACAAAAAAACGCTCCCATGCGGGAGCGTCTTGACAACTATTGATTGGATTCGACAGGCAGCATAATGAGAAATGTCGTACCTTTTCCCACTACACTATTCACCTCTAACCGGCCGTTATGCTGTGTAATGATATTTTTGACGATTGCCAGACCTAATCCGGTTCCTCCTGACTGTCCTCGCTTACGAGCCTTATCCGCCTTGTAGAAGCGCTCGAAAATATACGGAACATCCTCGCTTGGAATACCTTGACCCTCGTCAGCAATTTTCAATAAAATATATTGATTCTTGCCCGCGCCTGACAACTCTCCCGACATTCGAATCGTCTTACCTGATGGTGTATGCCGAAGGGCATTATCCAGCAGATTCGTCAGTACCTGCTCGATTCTGTCCTCATCGGCATGTATAACGGTCAGTACCTGACTTGACAGCTCCATGAGCAGAGATACATCACGTTCCTTCGCATATACCTGGAACTTGCGGTGAACGCGCGTTACAACCTGCCGCAGATCAACCTCTTGCAGATTCAGCTCCACATGACCGGCTTCCATTCTGGCCATATCGAGGAAATCATTCACGAGCCTGCCCATGCGCAGGGACTCATCATAGATGACCTGTACGAGCTCGCGCTCCTCTTCAGGAGAAGCGACGATATCGTCCAGCAGCGCCTCGCTATACCCTTGCAGCATCGACAGCGGCGTTCGAATCTCATGCGAGACGTTAGCTACAAAGTCTCGTCTTAGCTTCTCCAGCTTGTGCTCCTCCGTTACGTTCCGGATAACAGCAACAGCTCCGCGTATCGTCCCTTCCGTCTTCAATGGAGCCATAACGACAGACCAGACGTTATTGTGAACCTGCACTTTATTCGTGAAGTCCCTGCCTTCAAGCGTTACCGTCACAAATGTGTCTCTCAGAGGACCTGGCACGCTGCTGTACGCGATTGATCCATCCTCAGGATCCTGCCACTCCAGATCGATATCCGTCCATCGATCGAGAAGCAGCTGTCCGAGCGGATTCGTTAGAATCACCTTACCTTCGGCATCGAAGGTAATGACAGCATCCCCCATGCTCCTCAGAATACTGGAAAGATGCTCCTTCTCATGGTTCAAATCATGAATCAGCTTCTCCAGCTGCTCTGTCATCCGGTTGAAGGTATTGGCAAGCTGTCCAATCTCATCGGTCGAGCGAATCATCACTCTTGTCTTGTAATTGCCCTCTGAGATAGAATCAGCGGCCTTCTTCAATTCCAGCAATGGCTGCTGAATTTTGGATGATAAGAAAAAGGCAAAGAAGGTGGACAGCAAAAAGCCGATAATCGCAACAATAACGAACAAGACCTTGATATCATGCTGATAGTCTTTTTTGAAGGCAATATCGATATATTGCAGTAAAAACACGCCTAGAATAAGCAGGACTATTCCAACAAGTATGACGATGGTCGCCCACAGCTTCCCAACAACGCTTCGCAGCAGATTGTTAAACCAGGTCAGCACAAGCTTCATTATTTGGGAACCTCAAGCTTATAGCCGACACCCCATACCGTTGTGATCATTGCTGCAGCATCAGGCGAGACCTTATTCAGCTTCTCACGGAGTCGCTTCACATGCGTATCGACTGTGCGCAAATCCCCAAAAAACTCGTAGTTCCATACATCCTTAAGCAGCTCTTCGCGGGAAAATACTTTATCGGGTGACACAGCCAAATAATGAAGCAGCTCGTATTCTTTCGGTGTAAGGCTAACCTCTTGCCCTCCAGCGGATACACGGTGAGCATCATGCTCAATCACAAGATGAGGGAATACAATGTTGTTGCTTGAATTCACTTCTTTGGTCAAGAAGGCTGTTGCTGAGGAACGACGCAGAATCGCTTTTACGCGATAAATAACTTCACGTGGGCTGAATGGCTTCACTACATAATCATCTGCACCAACCTCGAAGCCTTGCACACGGTTCATCTCTTCGCCTTTGGCTGTAAGCATAATGACCGGTGTCGCTTTCACCTGACGGAGCCTTGAGCATACCTCGACGCCATCTATACCTGGTAGCATAACGTCAAGCAGAATAAGCGCATAATCGGTCGATGTTGCTAACCGCAACGCCGACTCGCCATCCTCCGCTTCATCGATAATATAGCCTTCCTTCTCCAAATACATTTTGAGCAAACGACGAATTCTTTCTTCGTCGTCCACAACTAGAATACGGCTCGCATAGTCGGACATGAGGCTTAGCTCCTTTCAAGTTGCAAAACTGTTACACGCCTGCGTAGGAATGTAATCCAGCGATAATCAGGTTAACGCCGACGAGTGTGAATAATATGACTACAAAACCGATAACGGCGAGCCATGATGAACGCATACCCTGCCATCCACGAGATAAACGGAAATGCAGATACGCGCTATAATACAACCATGAGATTAGTGCCCATACTTCTTTAGGATCCCAGCCCCAGAACCTGCCCCAGGCAATATTCGCCCAGATCATCGCGAAGATCAATGCGCCGAGTGTAAAGATCGGGAATCCGATCGCAATAGCACGATAGCTGATCTCATCCAAGTCCTCAGGATCGATTCCTTCCATAAGGGGATGGATAACTGCGCCAAGTGGCTTACGGAATACAAGGCGTAATAAACCGTAAATAATAGAACCTGCAATAATGGACCACAGGACCGTATTCAGCTTGCGACCCGCATTCACACCATTCATCCAATAGGGTGCTTCAAACAAGGGCTCTTTCATACCGATGAACGAATCCATTTGGACTTTCTCACTATTATAAGGCTTAACGATCGGAGGAAGCGTATAATCAACAGTCTCTGTTGACGTCTGTACAACACCTTTGCTATCGACAACCGATTGTTCTTGCGTGAATTGCGCTTCGTAGCCCATTCCTCGGAAGGCAAATACAGCTACGATGAATCCAATAATAATAATAATCGTGTATAAAGTAAACTCAACCCAGAATTGTGCCTTCTTAGCCGACTTCGTCTTGCCCTTGAAATCGACCACCCGCAGCAAATACATCAGTCCAGCCGCGAAGCCTACAGCGAAGAAGGCTTCACCGAGCGCAGCAGTCGTAACATGTACCTTAAGCCATATCGAGCTGAGCGCAGGTATGAGCGGTTGAACCTCTTGCGGGAATACCGATGCATAAGCGATGACTAGTACGGTTAACGGCAGGGTGAACATGCCCAGCAATGGTTTTCTATAGATGCCGTAGATGATTGTAAAGGCGATCATAATAGCCATACCTAGAAATGTAATAAATTCATACATATTGCTCGTCGGAATCTGACCACTTCCTATCCATCTTGTGAAGAAGAAGGTCAGATGGGCAGCCAGACCAAGCGATGATGTTATAAAAGCAATACGGCTCCACTTACTCTCATGCTTCTGTGAATCCCGGTTGCTCCATTTCTTGCCTGCAATAGCGATTACATAAAATAAAAAAGCAAAGCAATAAAGAAAGAAAGCAATAATAAATGCGTCACTGCTCAGATCAACTAAACTCACGCGTTATTCCCTCCGTTATCTAACGACTTTGGATCTACGGTTATTCCGATTTTGTGCAAGGATGAGGCTACATCCGCTCGCATGCCATACCAGTTTTTATTCGTATGAGCACCGAGTGACAGCTGTCCATCGTCAATCCGCAGCCAAATCCGTCTATGCTGCCAGTAAGACCCCATCAATAAGCCAATCATCGAGATGGCCGCACCAATCCACACGAAATTCAGTGCTTTGTCGATCCGAACATTCAAGTAGGTAGAGGCTTCTGCGAAATACACATTGTCCATCCCTTGAACCTTGATCTCAAGCTTGTCCGCTATGGACGCATTGATCTTATCCTGACCGAACTTCTCCTTATCCTTCTGCATTGGGAAGTACATATAAGGCTGTCCGTTCTCAGCAAGTCCAGGTCCTTTAATTAGAAAAACGAATGCAGGTGCATTAGGCTCACGGCTTAGCGTAACCGGCTCTCCATCGTCGCCAATATCGAATTCCATATAATTAGCTATGAGTTTCATTTGGTAAGGTCCTAGCTCATAATCCAGCGGAGCGTCCTTCATCGGCAGATCGAACGTTCCGTACTCCTCGCCCGTCTTCACATCGAGAAGAACAGGAGTAACTGCTTTAAGCTTAGGCGTAACATCATAATCGAACTGGTACAGCTTAAGCCCATTATAATTAAGCGGGCTGTTCACCACGATATTATGTCTGTTTACTTCTTCAAGAACCGGCGAATCGCTAGTTTCTGCGCAATTGCTCGTACACGTATAGAGCACGGCCTTCGTCTCATAGAGCTTAGCTCGAAGCTGGCCCTTGAGCTCTTCCGGCAGCTCATCATCCGTGTAATACTCAACCGTGAACTTCTCATTCTTAACAAAATAATTCGTACCTTCGATTCGTACGGTATCCCCGTCAGGTATCGTTATGTATGCATCCATCTGCCATCCTGGTATGCTTCTTGCGAGAATAGAGAGCAGAAACAAAATAAGGCCGATATGGTTAATATACGGACCCCATCGACTGAATCGGTTTTTCTCTGCAAGCATGGCGGAGCCATCTTTATACACCCGGTAATGCTTCTTCTGCAGCTGAGCGGCGAATTGTTCGACCCACTCCTCCGGTTTCCCTTCAATCTGTGCGGAATAGACCGTCTTCTGACGAGTAATAAACCGCAGATGCTTGCGCACTTGCTGCTTATTAAGCGCCTTGTATAGAGGAAGAATTCTATCCAGGCTGCAAATGACGAGTGAGGTACCAATCATCACTAGAAGGGTAATAAACCACCAGCTCTCGAAGGTATGCGATAATCCGAGCAAATAATAGATTCTGCCGGGAAGACCATACGTCTCTTCGTAATACACCGATGGATCAAAATTGTTCAAAAACGTATTTTCTTGTGGATAAATCGTTCCAAGCATGGCTGACAGAAACGTCAGGACAATTAAATAAATCGCGATTTTGACCGAAGAGAAAAAATTCCAAATCCGATCAATCGGATTCGGATTGCTTTTTTGCGATCGACGTGCTGCTCCATCATAACGCATCTCAAGCGGCGTATCTGACTCTGCACCCTCTATTAGCGGCTTGCCGCAGCTTTCACACAGCACGGTTCCAACCGCATTCTGATGCCCACATTCACACTTAGTGTTATGTATAGATAACACAGGGAAACCTCCTAGTACTTAAGAAGCTGATTGACTTGATCATCAATGTCTTGTTCTGTCAATCCACCGACTTTTATCTCCATAATCGTACCATCAGGCTTGACGAAGAAGGTTGTTGGATAGGATCGCAATCCGTAGCTTCGCTCCGTCTTCCTGCTCACGTCCCGTAGAATCGGATAATTAAGCTCAAAGCGCCGTACGAAATTGTTAACCGTCAGCGTATCCTCACTCAAATTAATCGCTAATATCTCCAGGCCCTCGTCCTTCCATTTGGCGAATTGACGCTCAAACTCAGGCATTTCTTTGACACATGGGGGACAGAAGGTTCCCCAGAAGTTAATTACGACTGGCTTCCCCTTGTAATCGGACAGCTGATGCGTATTGCCATCCAAATCCACAAGAGTGAAATCAGGCGGAGTGCTCCCTACCTTCAGGATGCCGCTTTCATCCGCAGCGAACAAAGTCGTGCCAATTGCATATCCGCCGACGATGAGTACGGCAAGCAGAATGACAATTTGCACTGGTTTTCTATACTTGCCCATACCTTACTCATCACCTACATTTCATGCCCTGTTAGCTTGCAATATTTCCATTATAACGAAAATCGGGCGGCAATAACCGCTGCCGCCGTTTACTTTTTATGAACTTTATGTGTCTTGCGCGCTGCTTCTCGCAGCTCTTTCACTTCAACCGGAGTCAGATGGCGATATTGGCCTCTCGCAAGGTTCATTAGCCCGAGTTCCCCGAATTTTACACGTCTTAGACGAGTCACAGGATGATTGATTGCATCGAACATCCGGCGGACCTGGCGATTACGTCCTTCATAGATCGTAATGCGGATGGTAGCTACATTACTCTCCGTATCAACATCCTGATAATCAGCCTCTGCAGGCGCAGTCATACCGTCCTCCAGCTGTATACCTCTTTGGAGTTTCTCCAGTAAGGTACCGTGAGGAACCCCTTTGACAGTTGCGTAATAGGTTTTCGGTACATGATGGCTCGGATGCGTCAACAGGTTGGCGAATTCGCCATCATTCGTTAACAGCAGCAGTCCTTCGGTATCATAATCGAGTCTTCCGACGGGATAGACACGCTCTTTGATCCCAGGCAAAAAATCAGCCACCACTTTGCGCCCTTGCGGATCTTTCGCGCTTGTGATGACACCTTTAGGCTTATTCAACATTAAATACAGCTTTTTCTCGCTGCGGATCGGCTTTCCATTAACGGTAATTACATCTGTTTCCGGATCCGCTTTTACACCAAGTGTCGTGACCTTCTCGCCATTAACTTCAACTTGGCCAGCCTGAATCATTTCTTCGCATTTTCTACGGGAAGCGATACCCGCTTGTGCTAATATTTTTTGTAAACGTTCCAATGCCTTCACCTCAAACTCCATCATAACGATATGGAAGGCAAAGCACAAGCATCATTACCCGAATATGTACAAGCAAATAAAAATGGCGGCCAAAAATCCGACTAAATCGGAAAATAATCCAACTTTTAGAGCGTACCCGCTTTTCTTAATCCCAATAGCACCGAAATATACCGTCAATACGTACAAGGTTGTATCTGTGCTGCCTTGAATGGTTGACGCGATTCTCCCAATCATTGAATCTGGCCCATGCGTTTGAATGAGATCGGCTGTAAAAGCAAGTGATCCCGCTCCAGTAAGAGGTCTAAGGATGCCGAGGGGAAGAATCTCGCTAGGTATGCCTAATGAGTCGAACAGCGGTCGCACTAGCCCGAGCAGCATGTCCATTGCCCCTGAGGCACGGAACATGCTGATTGCGACCAGCATACCCACTAGATGCGGAATAATAGCTATAGCCGTTCCGAAGCCATCCTTGGCTCCTTCTACAAAGGTCTCGTACACAGGTACTTTTCGAAAAGCAGCATATAAAGGAATGAACACAATGATTGCAGGTATGAGCCATGCGGACAAACGAGTAAATACGTCAAGCAAGCTGACCGCCTCCTCCGTCTGCTGTTGTGGAGGAAGCTGAGATACGGTCGCCAGAAGGCTTACCTTCTCTCCTATCTGTTGGAGTCAGCATGGTCCCTATCTTACTTGACGGAGGCGGTGGTGATTTTCTCCGGTAGTATCGATCTGCCAGAATAGCTGCTCCTGTAGCAAGGAAGGTCGCCGCCAGAGTGGTTCCTACAATCTCCGTCGGATTGGCTGAGCCATAATTCATTCTGATCGCAATTAAAGTTGTGGGAACAAGGGTAATACTCGAGGTATTGAGCGCGAGCAGCGTGCACATGGCAGGCGTTGCAGTGGATGGATTAGGGTTCAGCTTCTGAAGCTCCTGCATCGCTTTGATGCCCATCGGTGTTGCTGCATTGCCAAGTCCGAATAGATTGGCACTTAAGTTGCTCATTATGTAGCCTAACGCAGGATGGTTCTTAGGCACATCAGGGAACAGCAGCCTCACGATAGGTCCTAGCAGATGAGCAAGCTTCCTCAGAAGACCTGCATCATCTGCTATTCGCATCATGCCTAACCAGAATACCATGATGCTGATTAGACCAAAGCTGATTGTTACTCCTGACTTAGCCCCTTCGAATGCCGCTTGTGTAACAGCGTCGATCTTCCCATTAATTGCCGCCGATATGACACTAATAACGATAAAAAACAACCATATCCAGTTCACCATAGAATGGCCTCCTCCCCCGATTAGCCAAATAATGCTCGACATACAGACATAATGGAAATGATAATTGAACGGCTTGTACGTTGTGCTTCCCGATAGTCTGCCAACGAAGCCTCCGTCATCGGTGAATGCTCCGGCAGCTTAAGCCGGCTGCTTCCTGCATCATAGACCGGGATAGAGCCTACTCTCTGCCCATTCAAATACCATTCCAGCGCTCCGCGTTCACCCAGTGCATAGCGTGTCGTATTGATATCCTCGATAACCAGCTTGGATTGAAGGCTATCCTTCTCCTCTTGTGTTAGCGGGTATTGGAATGTCTGACCAACAGCATACGGATACCCTGTCAGTGTTTGTCCTTTACTAGCCACTTCAACCAAAGGATAGTTCTTAAATCCCCAATTCAGCATCTGCTTGTGATCCGCCCAATCATCCCCATCATTGATCGTTACAGCAGCAAGCTGTTGACCGTCTCGAGTAGCTGAGCTAACCAGACAGCGTAATGATTTTTTCGTATAACCGGTTTTGACACCATCAGCTCCTTCATACATGGAGAGCATTTTATTTTTGTTCGTCCAAGTATATTGCCATTGCTCATGCGGATTAGGAACTTGTTTCACCTTCGTGCTTACAATTTCTGCGAATACCGGATTTCTAAGTGCGTAGGCGGTCAGCTTGGCAAGGTCATTGGCTGAAGAATAATGCCCATCCTCATCCAATCCATGTGGATTCATGAACTGACTGTTGTTCAAGCCGAGGAAAGACGCTTTCTCGTTCATAAGCAGCACAAATCCTTCCTCTGAACCGCCAACATGCTCTGCTATCGCAGTTGCAGCATCATTGCCTGAGCGTAGCATCAACCCGTATAGCATGTTAAGAAGCGTCATCTCCTCATCCAGCTGCAAATAAATCGATGAGCCTTCTTTACCGACAGCACGCTTGCTTGTCTTCACCATATCAGACAGCTTGCCATGCTCAATAGCTACTATCGCTGTCATAATTTTGGTCAGACTTGCTATTCTCATCGACTGATCGCCATTGCTGCTGTAGATCAGCCGGCCTGATTTCACATCAATAACTGCCGAAGCCTTCGCATTCGTATACAGAGACTTAGGAGCCGTGTACACCATAGTCGGCACGCTTGTCCAGCTTATGAAGCTGAGTAGGAGCAGGCCAATTAAAATTCGGCTGTATTGTCTTCCTTTCATGATCAGAAGCTTCTCCTTTCTGTTGTATGAGCTTTGTGGTAAACAATCTTGTACATTATATGCGCTTAGGACCTCATTCAGTCACGTTAAGCAGCATCATTTTGTTTGTCTTTCCATTCACGTGCTTTTTTATCCCTCCCACAAAATGAAAAACTGCCCTTGCGGGCAGTCTGCTTAAATAAGAGTATCGGTTCCACTCGTAATGTAATCACTTGTAGTGGCTGGCGTCTTTATCATCGACTGTACCTTATCAAATACCTGAGGAGCCGAATCAATAATACGTTCCAGCAAATGCGTCTGATTGTCGAGCGGAACAATTTTCACGCCTTGAGTGCCGACAACTAGGAAGGCAATTGGTGTGATAGATACGCCGCCCCCGCTGCCACCACCGAAGGGAAGGGATACGGATGCATTGTGGTTATTGCCGTCAGAAGGAGATGAAGAGCTGTCCGACCCATCGAATCGGATATCGCTACCCCCTGCTACAAAGCCAAAGCCGACTTTGGAGATTGGCATAATGATGCTGCCGTCAGGCGTCTGAACCGGATCGCCTACGATCGTATTGACATCGACCATTTCCTTAATATTTTCCATTGCGGTTTGCATTAAGCCTTGAATAGGATGTTCTGCCATGCTTTAACGCCTCCTTTCTCTTTCCTTATACGGACTAGAAGTTGCAGTCCGGCAAGGATAGCATAACCGAAGGGGATTTGAGCTATGCATGACCATTCTGTAGTAAAACAAGCCTTTTGATAGACGGGCTGCACATCCAGCCGAGGCTCCGCTCTTAGCTTAACCATCTGTGAGATAACGCCAATCATCGTCGTCTTAATAGACCAAATAAATCCAGTTGTCATGGCTGTCCACATGGCGTCTCCAGTGCCAACTGAGGTTGTCCACTTCCATTCTGTCAGCCTCACCTTCGTTAGAGTATTTCTGGCCCAGCCCTTCAAATTATTGGTCATATGTACGATTTCCTTCATTTTGTCTACGGCTTTGGCAATTTTATCCGAATCGATCTCGTCATCCTTCTCATTCTTGCTTATCATACCTGGCCTTGATTCTTCCGTCTGCTCATGGATACGAAGGGATAGCCCTTTGAAGTTGATCGTGGGAACTTGGACCTGATAACGGAATAATCCGAGAATGGCCTTGACGTCCACTTCGATATTATCATCATCGCCGCTGCGATTCATTCGGCTAGTTATGACTACCGGAGATACGATTACCCCTGCCATGATGAGCAAAAAAAAGAGACCGGCTGCCGTTATCCAACCGTAGGGGTAACTGAGCATGAATGCTTCCTCCGTTTCCCTAATATGGGCCTGAATTTAGTATGACCCGGCGGCCAAATCTCATTCTAAATATTGATGGAATAGTTCTCGCTTCGCGGGAGTATCATTGCTCCGATCGCTGTTGTCCCCGAATTTCTTCATTACAAACCGCTTAGCGGTTGAAATTCGGGGACAAAGGCGAGCGCTTGCGCTTCTCCACAATGATACTCCCGCTCCGCTTCTTATTCCATCAAATTTCTCATTCAAAAAAAAAGCGCTCGAAGAGTTGTTCTGCTCTTCGAACGCTCCGTACCTATACAAGGAATAGTTTCCACTTCGCAGGTGAATCATTGCTCCGATCGCTGTTGTCCCCGAATTTCTTCATTACAAACCGCTTAGCGGTTGAAATTCGGGGACAAAGGCGAGCGCTTGCGCTTCTCCACAATGATTACACCCTCTACGCTCTTATTCGTAGATATTTCTCATTCATCAATGGTGTTAAGGTAACTCATCAATTGTAATCTGCCGTTCGCCTAGACGCTCGAAGAGCATTTGGGTCTGCTCCTCGAGAGCTTCGTCCATATCGACTTGGCCTGGCTCCGGCAATGCCTTGATACTGGATAATCCAAAATAATCGAGGAATGATTTCGTTGTGCCATATAGGATAGGCCGACCAATAGCCTCTGCCCGCCCTACTTCTTCGATAAGATCCTTGGACACAAGCGATTGAATCGCTCGGTCTGTCTTGACTCCACGAATTTCTTCAATATCTATTCGTGTAATAGGCTGTCTGTACGCTACAATGGATAGCGTCTCCAAAGCAGCCTGAGAGATCTGTGACCTTGTTGGGGTATACGCCATCCGCTCGAAATAAGCGGCATGCTCAGGGTGTGTAGTAAGCCTGTAAGCTCCCGCCACTTCGGTAACCTGAACGCCTCTCCCCTCCCTAGCTAAGTCACGATGCAGCTCGTACACTAGATCCGCTGCAAGCTCCGCATCCAGCTCCATAATATCGGCGAGCTGACGCTTGTTCAAGCCTTCGTCTCCAGCCATGAATAGCAGGCCTTCAATAATTGATTTCAATTTCGGATAATCCACTGTCCGCAGCTTCTCCTCTCCAATGAATAACGATATCTTCAAACAGCTGATGCTGATAACAACGAATATGCTTCATCTTCATCAGCTCCAGGATGGCAAGGAACGTAACTACAATCTCATGCTTATGCATATTCTCGCGTATGAGCTTAGAAAACCGAACCGTTTCGAATTGCTTCAGCACTTCGACAATATCTCTAATCCGATCCTTCACAGATATTTCATCCCTCTGAACGGTAGCTACAATGTTCCGCCTTGCCGCCTTTCGTACAGCACGCTGAAAGGCTGCAACAAGGTCCGAAATATGAAGACCTTCAAGCGGATTAGTAATCTGTTCTTTCATGAACGGTGTCATATCATCTGGCTCTCTGGAGAATACGAGACTCCGCTCCAGTTCTTTCTCTCGAAGCTGCTCCGCAATTTGCTTGAACTTACGGTATTCTATCAGCTTCTGAATAAGCTCATCTCTAGGATCAAGACCATCATCCTGCCAATCGTCATACTCGTCTTCAAAGACGGGTGGCTTCGGAAGAAGCTGCTTGCTCTTAATTGATAATAGTGTAGCCGCCATCACGAGAAACTCGCTTGTTAGATCAAGCTCCAGCTCCTTCATCGCATGCAAGTACTCCATATATTGATCCGTAATTTCACTGATGGACACTTCATGGATGTCGATCTCAGCCTTATCAATAAGATGAAGCAGCAAATCGAGCGGCCCTTCAAAGGATTCTAGCTTGTAAAGCACCGTCACTTCTTTTTTCCCCCCGCCCAAGCGTAAACGGTGCCGCCCTCTATGAATGAGGCGGCACCGGCAAATGTTCGCGTAACAAACGCATCTATTTGATTATAACAGCAATTTCGTCAAATTGGCCATTTCAATTGCAGAAGCTGCTGCTTCATACCCTTTATTTCCAGCTTTTGTACCCGCACGCTCAATTGCTTGCTCAATCGAATCTACGGTAAGAACGCCGAAGATCGTCGGTACGCCTGTCTTGAGAGCAATAGCAGCCACGCCTTTGGCAGCTTCATTGCATACGAAATCGAAATGTGGCGTTGACCCTCTAATAACAGCACCTAGAGTGATGACAGCGTCGTATTTGCCACTCTCAGCCATCTTTTGTGCAATAACCGGAATTTCGAAGGCTCCAGGCACCCAAGCAATCTCTACATCCTCATCCTTCGCGCCGTGACGCTTGAATGCGTCGAGTGCTCCTCCAAGCAGCTTGCTGGAGATGAACTCATTGAATCTTCCTACTACTACGCCATATTTTAACCCTTCTGATACTAAATGACCTTCATATACGTGTGGCATGTTAGCCCTCCTAAATTTAATTTATCGTTATTCTTGAATTTCTGCTTGTTCAAAGCGCATCATATGACCTAGCTTCGACTGCTTCGTTCGAAGGTAGGCATCATTGTCCTTATTCGATTTCATCTGAATAGGAACACGCTCAACCACTTCAATTCCATAGCCTTCCAACCCTTTGATCTTGCGAGGATTATTCGTCAATAGACGCATCTGCTTAATACCAAGATCCTTCAGGATCTGCGCGCCTATGCCATAATCACGCAGGTCGGCTGGGAAGCCCAGCTTCAAGTTCGCATCAACTGTATCAAGCCCCTGCTCTTGGAGAGCATAAGCCTTCAGCTTGTTAATCAGCCCGATGCCTCTTCCCTCTTGACGCATATAGAGAAGCACTCCGCGGCCTTCTTCCTCAATCTGTCTCATCGCTGCATCGAACTGCGGTCCGCAGTCACAACGATGCGAATGGAACACATCTCCTGTCAAGCATTCAGAATGAACACGAACCAGTACGGGCTGATCAAGCTCGCCTTTCACAAGCGCGACATGCTCTTTACCGTCGATCTCATTCGTGTAGGCATATGCGCGGAACACACCATAATCCGTAGGCATGTTCACATCAATAATACGCTCCACAAGCTTTTCTTTCTCATTACGATAAGCAATCATTCCCTGAATCGTTATCAGCTTCAGATCATGCTTTTCCTTGAAGACAAGCAGATCAGGCATTCTTGCCATCGTGCCATCTTCATTAATAATTTCACAGATGACACCAGCAGGCTCAGAATTGCACATAATAGCCAAGTCGATTGCCGCCTCTGTATGCCCGGCACGGCGCAGTACGCCGCCCTCTTTCGCTATGAGCGGAAAAATATGCCCAGGCTTACGGAAATCGGCTGCAGTCGTCTGTGGATCTATTAAGCCCTTAACGGTCTGAGAACGCTCATAAGCAGATATGCCTGTCGTCGTTGAGATATGGTCAACGGACACCGTGAATGCTGTCCCATGAAAGTCTGTGTTCTGGGTGACCATTGGCGGCAGCTCCAATTGCTCTGCACGCTCTTTCGTTATCGGTACACACACAAGTCCTCTTGCTTCCGTAATCATGAAATTAATAACTTCTGGCGTCGCTTTCGCTGCAAGTGCGATAAGATCACCTTCATTCTCACGATCCTCGTCGTCAACAACAATGACCGGTTTACCCGCGAGCAGATCCGCAATGGCTTCTTCTATTGTGTTGAACTGCAAATCTAGCTCTTGTTCTCTATCGTGTCCCAATTAGCTTCCCTCCTTCTTGTCATATGAAGCATGTATTATCCATTACAAAAAGCCATTCTCACTCAAGAAAGCAGCCGACAGCTTGCTCCCACCCTTAGCTGAGCCCGCAGATCTAGTGTCATTAGACTGCCTGTAATGAAGCAAATGATCAACATACTTGCCGATAACATCACATTCGATATTGACCGTATCGCCTGGCTTTTTACTCAGCAGTGCTGTTTCTCCAAGGGTGTGCGGAATAACGGATACAGAGAAGCCGTCAGGCTTCGTCCCAACTACCGTAAGACTAATGCCATCTATCGTAATCGAGCCCTTAGGTATCACATACCTAAGCTGTTCTGCATCGTCCAGCCGAACACTGAATACGACCGCATTCGCATCTGTTTCTCTGCCAGTAATAACACCCGTTCCATCCACATGACCTTGAACAATATGCCCACCGAAACGTCCGCCTGCCAGCATTGCCCGCTCGAGATTAACCGATTGTCCAGGCCTCAGCTGCTGCAGATTAGAATGCCGATACGTTTCAGGCATAACATCTGCCGAGAAGCTCGTGCGATTGAAGGAGGTCACCGTCAAGCAGACGCCATTCACTGAAATGCTGTCTCCGAGGGCCACACCTTCAGTTACACGCTCCGCCTCTATGCTCAGCACGAGCGCTTCTCCTTGCTTCGTGACCCGTCTGAGTACGCCAACTTCTTCTATCAGGCCGGTAAACACGGGCAGACCCCCTATCTATGAATTGCCGTATACCGGATAACCCGATATACAAATATCTTCTCCTGCCATCTCAACCTGTACATGCTCGAGCTCTACCGCTTGACTCATTTTTTCAAAGCCAGTGAAGGTGAAGGTTCCTGGTGCATCCAAGCCTCCAATAATTTTAGGAGCCATGTAGATCATTATTTTATCAATAAGTCCCGCTTCCAGCATGGCTCCGTTGAGCTTGCCGCCGCCCTCGAGCAGTATTGAACCAATCTCCAGCTCACCAAGCTTACGCATCGCCTCTCCTAGCTCAACCCGCTCTCCGCTTCCACAAGCAATGACTTCAACTCCGGCATCTGCCAATGACTGAGCCTTGGACTTATCCGCATTCTCTGTCGTTAGGATGATTGTTCTTACGAGACCATCCGTTACTAGTCTTGCATCAAGCGGTATCCGCAGTGCACTGTCAACTGCAACACGAACAGGATGAATCGCTGGAACCTCTGATCTTGTTGTCAGCTGTGGATCATCCGCTAATACCGTTCCAATTCCGACCATTATAGCCTCATGCTGATGACGGAGCGTATGTACCTGCTCCCTAGCCTTGGAACCGGTCACCCAGCGGCTATCGCCTGTACGAGAAGCGATCTTACCATCAAGCGTGCTTGCTGTCTTCAGAGTGACAAAAGGAAGTCTTGTCGTTATATATTTATTGAATTTCTCATTCATTAG
This sequence comes from Paenibacillus xinjiangensis, assembly GCF_059686975.1. Taxonomy (NCBI): domain Bacteria; kingdom Bacillati; phylum Bacillota; class Bacilli; order Caryophanales; family Paenibacillaceae; genus Paenibacillus; species Paenibacillus xinjiangensis. Next base: position 156,805 of record NZ_JCAALS010000004.1, read on the forward strand.
GCGAGATTGCTCTTCCAATAGCCCCGCTTGAACCTCAATCCCTGCTTCGAGCAGGCGGGCAATTCCTCGTCCCGATACTTGCGGGTTAGGATCAGTTGCAGCTACAACGACGCGAGCTGCTCTTGCTTCGATAATTCGCTCACAGCAAGGGGGAGTCGTACCGTAATGACTGCACGGCTCCAGAGTCACATACACCGTTGCCCCTTCCGCTTCAGCTCCTGCCATATTTAAGGCATGTACCTCCGCGTGTCCAGTCCCTCTCTTCAGATGTGTGCCAACGCCGATGATCCGTCCATCCTTTACAACGACACAGCCAACTACTGGATTAATACCAGTCTGTCCTGCTGCTTTGGCAGCGAGCTCAAGAGCCAAACTCATATAATAAGAATCATTCAGTACTTCCATGAACGCAACAACACCCCCAATGGCAGCAATTGCCTTCGGGGGTGTTGTTAGATAGAGAGCCTATTCGAAGCGTAATGAAATGCGATTCAAACAAACCTAAACAGCTTGTGAATTTAAGCACAAGCAAATAAGCGTGAATGAGCATAAGCTCCGAACGTGTCTCCTTCTCCCATCCAGACTTTACTGTCGGTCCCGGAGTTACACCAGGTCCACCGTTTCCTATTCACGATTGCGTTTGTACGCTCATAATGGATAGGCTACGGGTCACGGACTAACGAGAAAGCGCCGCATGTAGGTTGCCCTATAATGCATGCGCCTGCTCGATCACCGCCGGTTGGGAATTTCACCCGACCCCGAAGGAAAAACCACTGTTACATTATTTTTGTTAGTATCTTATCATTAAACGTCGTAAACTTCAACCTTTTCCATTTTGTCGCGGCCTTGGAATGCATCAACATGCTCCATGCCTTTGGACACTTTGCCAAAAACAGTATGTTGACCATCAAGATGCGGCTGTGGTGCATAGCCGATATAGAACTGGCTTCCACCTGTGTTGCGGCCAGCATGAGCCATCGCGAGCGATCCGCGCTCATGCTTGTTCGGGTTGATCTCACAGTTGATTGTATATCCAGGACCACCAGTACCAGTTCCGTTAGGGCATCCGCCTTGAGCTACGAAGCCAGGAATAACACGGTGGAACACAAGTCCGTTATAAAAACCGTCATTTGCAAGCTTCTCGAAGTTTGCTACTGTGTTAGGTGCATCTTGATCGAATAGGTCGATTAGAACCTCTCCGCCGTTTGCCAAAGATATTTTCGCTTGTTTTGCCATGTATGAACATCTACCTTTCTGTATCCGAATAGTTCTACGTTACCAAATATCGCCTCTAGTTCGCAAGTGTTGCTTTGCGAAGTCTAGCTGGAATCACGTCGTTAGTGACAATGTTCTCAAGAGACTCACGCTTAACAACGAGGTCTGCTTGACCATCTTTCACGAATACGACTGCTGGACGGCGAATCCGGTTGTAGTTGCTTGCCATCGCATAATTATATGCTCCAGTACAGAATACAGCAAGTAAATCGCCAATTTCGGCTTTTGGAAGCTTCAGATCGATAATCAGCTTGTCGCCGCTCTCGCAGGCTTTGCCCGCAACTGTAACGATCTCTTCATTCTCTTCATTGGCACGGTTCGCAAGAACAGCTTCGTACTCCGATTGGTAAAGCGCAGGACGCGGATTATCTGTCATACCGCCGTCAACTGCAATATATTTGCGGACGCCAGGAATATCCTTGCTCGTTCCGATTGTGTAGAGTGTTGTACCAGCGTCACCGACCATGCTGCGGCCCGGCTCAACCCAAATTTCTGGCAGTGGGAACTCAGCTGCTGTGAAGTGAGAAATGATCGCATCGGTAATCGCACCAACGTATTCCGAGATTGGAAGCGGTGTGTCGCCTTCCACATAACGGATGCCGAAGCCGCCGCCAAGGTTGATCACTTGGAAAGTCAGGCCGAACTCGCTGCGAATAGCTACTGCGAATGCTGCTACTTTATCAACAGCCATACGGAAGCCATCTACTTCAAAAATTTGCGACCCAATATGGGAGTGGACGCCGAGCACTTCAAGATTAGCCAGTGTAAGAGCTTCTTGAATGGCTTGCTTAGCCGCACCATTCGCAAGGTCGAACCCGAACTTGGAGTCTTGCTGTCCAGTTGAAATGTATTCATGCGTGTGAGCTTCTACGCCTGGCGTAATGCGAAGCAGGATTTTAACCTTCAAGCCTTTGTCAGCCGCAAGTGAGTTAAGCAAGTGCAGCTCGATGAAGTTGTCGACTACGAAGCAGCCGATTCCAGCTTCAAGAGCCATATTAATCTCATCAGGCGTCTTGTTGTTGCCGTGGAAGTGAATGCGCTCAGCCGGGAAGCCAGCTTGCAGTGCAGTATGCAGCTCGCCGTCAGAGACAACGTCAAGAGACAGCCCTTCTTGCTCCGCAATCGCACACATAGCCATTACACTGAAAGCTTTGCTCGCATACGCGACTTGGAATTTAAGTCCGGAGGCTTTGAATGCTTCCACATATTCTGAAGCACGCTGACGTACTAATGCTTCGTCCACAATATATAACGGAGTGCCGTATTCCTGCGCTAGGCCGGTTACATCGCAGCCGCCAATTTCCAAATGCCCTTCGGCATTGATTTTACTAGTTCCATGCAAGTACATAATTATATTCCCCTCGGCTTTCTCTTCCACTTATAAATAAGATAGAAGATTATAATAGATTCGATTTGCACCAATATCATCAGTATATCGCAATCTATCCCGCAGAGAAATGGATAATTTCACAATTGATTTGCATTTTTATCGTTTCACTTCGTCTGAGGCATTTTATCCCGCTGCTGCGCCCGCAGCAGATTAGGCCTTGTTCTATTTTTGAGAATAGGCTGTCTAATAATAATGTTCCACAGCGCATGCATATCGAACGGAATGAATGGCCACATGTAGGGACGATTGAAGGAACGCTCCATACATAAAGTAACCAGTACTATCGTCGTAGCAATAACGAAGCCTGGAACTTGGAACATGGCCACTGTGACAATGAGCAGTAGCCTCACAATCCTATTCGCCAGACCAAGCTCATAGCTCGGGGTCGCGAACATTCCGATTGCCGCTATTGCCATATACAAAATAACTTCGTTGATAAACACCCCTGTCTGTACCGCTATGTCCCCGATCAATATAGCTGCAACTAATGACATGGCCGTTGCCAATGAGGATGGCGTATGCACCGAGGCCATTCGCAATAAATCCACACCAATCTCAACCAGCAGAAATTGGACGAACAGCGGCAGCTTGCCTGTCTTCGTCGGACCTAGAAATTCAAGTGCTGCCGGCTTCAGCTCCGGATGCATGACGAACAGCAGCCATAAAGGAAGCAGGAACAAGGAGGAGAATATACCGAGGAACCGTACCCATCTTAGATAGGTCCCAATGAATGGGGTTTGACGATTCTCCTCCGCATGCTGCACTAGGTCAAAAAAAGTAGTAGGGAGGATCATGACACTCGGTGATGTATCCACAAAAACGACAACATGACCTTCCAGCAAATGCGAAGCGACAACATCTGGGCGTTCCGAATAACGAACCATTGGATAAGGGTTCCAGCCCCGCTTCACCGTAGCCTCCTCCAGCTGCTTGTCCGCAAGCGGTAGACCGTCCACCTTAACCATTGCAATTTTATCTTTAATGGATTTCAGCAGCTCTTTATCAACCAGATCATTTATATATGCGATGCATACATCTGATTTCGTTCGCGCCCCTACCTGAACAAGCTCATAGCGAAGCTGAGGATCACGCAGCCTCCTCCGAACGAGTGAAATATTTACCATCAGCGTCTCGTTGAAGCCGTCTCTACTGCCGCGTACAACACGCTCCAGCGTCGGCTCCTCTGGGCCCCTCGCCGGGAAGTTCTTGGCATCTATCATTAGTGCTGCCGACTCTTTGTCGATGAACAGCGCGGTTTCGCCCGCGAGTACGCCTGTGAGCATGAGATTCCAATCCTTCTGCTGCTTCACTTGTGCGGCTGGCACATACAGATCGAGAAAGGAATGAACAGCATGAGTAGAGAGATCCTCCGCCTGCAGATAAGTCAGACGCTTCAGCACCTCCGTCAACAGTGTGTCCTTCGCAAGGCCATTCATGAAGAATAGGGCTGTTCGCCTGTCACCGAAGGTCATCTCCCTCACAACGACGTCGAAGCTGGTTTCATAGCCGACTTCATTCTTCAACCGTTCGATCACTTCATCCAGATCAGCCGGTATCGCTTCACTCCTCGCTTCATTGTCCTCTCTGGCAGAGCCTCTCTTCGAGGCTTTCCGTGACTTCGATTCTACAATCGGAGTTGCCTGCTTGCCCATCTCCTCATTCTGCTGCTCCTTAGGCAAATTCATATATGGATGCGAGTGCTCGCTATCCGACTGCTCACTATCTTTGTTCCAATCGCTCATATGCACACACCTCTCTGACCTCTTATACCTACCTCTTCACCATTGAAAAACAAGCCAGTCGAATAAGGAGCCAATCGTCTTCCCCAGTACCATAGCCATCACTAGACTTACCATATAATCAGACAGATTCATTCTCTTCGCTAATATTGGCAGCACATTCATAACCTCGGTTAACGCAGCGGCAAGTAATCCGACGAACAGCCCATTGAACAGCCCGGATACGGCTAGCACTGCAGCTGATGATAGTCTTAGCTTCCAGTCGAGGAAGTCAGCGAAGGTCCAGTACATCGAACCGCTGATCACTGCTGTCTCGAACCATAACGACATTCGGTAAGCTTGGGCAATCTGCGCTAATCTCGGAACGAGGTCAAGCACAATGAGCAAAGAAACCAACCCGCTGCCGACTGCAAGCCCACCAGACAAGCCAAGCAGCGCAACGAATAGATTGGCCAGCAGATCAGCTATCATCGCCGCTCCGCGCCTTGCCATGCTCGTATTTTTTGCGCATTTCATCCGCTATGACATAGGCATTCACATTCTCCTGATACGCGTATAACTCAACTTCGAGCGGATTGGGCTCTTCATTGAACCGTTTGCGGAACAGATGATTGAAGAACAGAATCATTCCGATGCCAATCCCGAAGGAATACGGAATCTGGAACCATAGCGGGTGGTCCGTCTTCTTACCGGTAATGAGCTCTACAATTCGAATATGAACATCCTTCATGCTGACATCGGTATGGAAGTTCATAATGGCCAGACCTGCTCCGAAGAACAGCAGAAGCCACGCGAACAGCAGCACTAGAATTCGGGGCTTGACCGGCTTCTCCGACACCATGATAAGCACTTGCGGATCTCCATAGGCCTCAACACTCAAATCTGGCTCTTGCTCACGTATAGCCTTGACGATCTGCAGCAGATCAATGACGACGCGATTGCCATCGGCTTTGCGATGCTGATACAGCACCAGCTGATTGAGCTGCTCCTCCTGCTCATCGGATATAGCGAGCAGCCGAGCAGCTTGACCTAAGGTAACGCTGCGTTCCGGCCTTATATAGATTCTTTTTTTGAGACGAAGATAGAGGGCTGATTGCTTCGCTCTGACCATCCTGTCATCAGTCCTTTGCCTATATCTTGGGTTAAGGTTAACTTCCTTTGTAGTATGAGAAAAGGACGAGGCGGATAGTCATGCTTAATCAGGTAAAAAAAACCAAACCGCCCTTACTGGGCGATTTGGTCTCTAATGGATTGAAGTATTTTTTTCTCCAGGCGAGATACCTGAACTTGTGAGATTCCGAGCCGGCTAGCTACCTCGGATTGTGTCTTATCGCGATAATAACGCAGGTATACGATTAATCGCTCTCGCTCATTAAGGCCTTCTATAGCTTCTACGAGCGCAAGCTTATCGAACCATCGTTCCTGCGATTCATCCGCGATCTGATCCATGAGGGTGATGGGATCGCCATCATTCTCGAACACCGTCTCGTGAATAGATGTAGGCGGCTTATTAGCCTCCTGCGCGAACACCACATCCTCTGGCGTTATGCCGAGGCGTTCTGCCACTTCACTGATCGTTGGGAGGCGTCCCAGCGTCTTAGACAGCTCGTCCTTCATCTTCCGAACCTTGTTGGCGGTTTCCTTAAGCGATCGGCTCACCTTGATTGTACCGTCATCACGCAAAAAGCGTTGGATTTCCCCGATGATCATCGGTACAGCATAGGTTGAGAACTTGACATCATATGATAAATCGAATTTGTCTACAGACTTGAGTAGCCCGATACAACCGATCTGGAACAAGTCCTCCGGCTCATAACCTCGGTTAATGAACCGTTGAACGACAGACCATACCAATCGAATATTACAATGGACAAGGGTGTCCCTTGCCAGGGTGTCGCCAGTCTGGCTTAGCGCAATAAGACGTTTTACTTCTGCATCATCCAAATACGGCTGAGCCGTTTGCTTTTTCAAATCGACATCCATGAGGTTCAACCCCTATGCTCTAGTTATAGAGCGCTTTTTTCGATTCGATTCGTTTCAGCATCGCAAGGCGCGTACCGCCGCCCAGCTCGCTGGAAACCTCGAAACGGTCCATGAAATTTTCCATAATTGTGAAACCCATGCCTGAGCGCTCCAGCTCTGGCTTGGAAGTGTAGAGCGGCTGACGGGCCAAATCCAGATCTTCAATTCCTCGCCCATTATCGCTAATAATAATGGATATTGCATCGCCTTCTATGGCTGCTTCAATCGTAACCTTCCCCGAAGGATCGCTGTCATAGCCATGAATGATCGAGTTCGTTACCGCTTCAGATACCGCGGTTTTCAGATCATTCAGCTCTTCCATTGTAGGGTCAAGCTGAGATACAAAAGATGCGACCGCAATACGTGCGAAAGCTTCATTCTCTGAGCGGGCGCTAAAGGTAAGCGTCATTTCGTTTCGTCTGTTCACGAGACCACCCCCAGACTTGAAATCGCCGTGCTTTCATTGTCATGAATTTCTAGAATCTTGAATAGCCCTGACATTTCAAACAAGCGATAGACACTCGGATTAACGTCGCATACGACCATTCTGCCGCCTCTACTCTTAAGCAGCTTGTACCTGCCGAGAATGACGCCTAGCCCGGAGCTATCCATGAACTGCAATTCCTTCAAGCTAAGAATAATGTGATCGCTGACGCCTCTGGCAATCGCTTCTTCCATCTTAAACCGAACAAGATCGGCCGTATGATGGTCGAGTTCTCCCCGAAGGCGTACAATAAGCACATTCCTGTAATGCTCCAATTCCGTTTGTAAACTCATTATCGCTGTTCATCTCCTCTAGCAACGCATTTGGATAGAACTAGCATTTCTCCAAGCCCGCTTCTGTTTCCTGCATGGCGACAAAACTAGAAGCAGAGCGCTAGAAGCTGACAAATTATGTGACAGGAACCTCACTGATTCAGACAATATTTACGTAAACAGACCACCGAAGGAGCGTTTCAGCAGCAGCCACCAGCCTGCTTTGTTGATTGACTCTGGTGCATCAATCGGGAATTCCTTCAGCACTTCATCACCTTGATATACAATCAGCTTGCCGATGGACTGTCCGATGGCGACCGGCGCCTTCAGCGGCGTATCAATCTGAAGCTCATAACGAATATCCTTCGTAGGCGTTCCTTTTTTGAGCAATACACTATATGGATGCTTCGCTACTAGAGGGAGCTGTGCAACTGCGCCTTTCTCAACACCCACTGTCCCCATTGTGTCGCCTTCTTTGAGAATGGAATGCGTCATGAATTGGGCAAAAGCGTAATCGAACATCTGCGAAACTTCCGCATTTCTCATCTTTGTATTCGGCTCTCCCATTACGACTGCAATAACTCGCAGGTTATCCCGCTTCGCTGTGGCAGTCAGGCAGAACTTCGCTTCATTCGTGAAGCCTGTCTTCAAGCCATCGGCACCGCTGTAGAATCGAACAAGCTTATTCGTATTCACCAGCCAGAATGGCTTCTCCGACGTTTTGCGCAAATAATCCTGATATAAGCCGGTGTACTTCGTTATTTCTGAATGCTTGAGCAGCTCTCTGGACATGACTGCGATATCATGTGCTGAGCTATAATGATCTGCAGAAGGAAGTCCATTGCAATTGACAAAGTGAGTATCCTTCAATCCAAGCTGCTGAGCCCTTTCATTCATCATTGCGACGAATTGCTGTTCGCTGCCCGCTAGCTTCTCCGCCATCGCCACGGATGCATCATTGCCTGAAGCAAGTGCGATGCCTTTAATCATCTCTTCCACTGACATTTGCTCTCCCGGCTCAAGAAAGATTTGCGAGCCTCCCATCGAGGACGCATATTCACTCGCCTGCACCTTGTCAGTCAGCTTGATCGTGCCATCGTCGAGCGCCTCCATAATGAGGAGCATCGTCATGACCTTCGTAATGCTTGCTGGCGGCAGCTTATCATTACTGTTCTTCTCATAAATGATCGTTCCACTGTCAGCGTCCATTAGAATGGCTGAGCGAGCCTCCGGTGCCAGATCCGTTGTTGCCGCTTGTGGCTGTGATTGGTCAGCAGCAGTCGGCTCCTTCGCCATGGCGGCGGTTGGAAGTACAACTGCAAGAGCGATAACTAGTGTGAACAGCCTGATACAAACGTTAGTTTTCATAAGCAAGGTCTCCTCCAAAGAAGCTGCGACGCTGCCATTAAACGAACTAAGGAAGCAGCCGCAATTCGGCTATATTTTCTTCTCCAGTCTTGACCTTTTTCATGCAAAATATTCCACCTGCTCGTAGACTTAAGCATATAAATAAAAAAGATGCGGCGGAAGCTCATAAACTGGCTTCTACCACATCTTATTAGGATTACTGTTAATACCTCGTTACTCCTTCGTGCGTGACAACAGACAGCAGCAGTGGACGCTCCTCCGGCTTCTCAGCAGACAAGGTATATGCGCTGCGCACCTGATCAGCAACAGCTGTCGTTGCGGGTCCGTGATCTCGAGCATGCAGCACGGCAATTGTCTCACCTAAGCTTACGTACTCACCGAACTTTTTGCGAATCGTAATTCCGACAGCGTAATCGATCGCTGCTTCTTTGGTTGCTCTGCCTGCTCCAAGCACCATCGCTGCAAGCCCCAGCTGCTCCGCATCAATCGCGGACACGTAGCCTGCTGCGGAGGCTTTCACCTCCTCCGTAACTGCTGCTTGAGGCAAGCGGCTTGGATCGTCAGCAACGGATGCATCTCCGCCCTGGGCTGCTACGAACAGTCTGAACTTCTCCAGAGCAGCTCCGTTATGAAGCTGCTTCTCCAGCAGCTCTCTAGCCTCAGCCACATTCGATGCCTTGCCGCCTAGCACAACCATATGTGCGCCAAGCGTCAAGCTGAGCTCCGTCAAGTCTTCAGGCCCTTCCCCTTTGAGTGTAGCAATTGACTCAGCCACTTCAAGAGCATTGCCGATGGCGAAACCAAGGGGCTGATCCATATCACTAATGACCGCCGCTGTATGGCGTCCAACCTGCGTTCCGATATTAACCATTGCTTGGGCGAGCTCTTCAGAATGCTCCAGCGTCTTCATGAAGGCACCGCTGCCTGTCTTAACATCTAGCACGATTGCATCAGCGCCAGCTGCTATTTTCTTACTCATTACAGAGCTTGCTATAAGAGGTATCGATTCTACCGTAGCGGTAACATCTCGCAGCGCGTACATTTTTTTGTCCGCAGGTGCAAGATTGCCGCTCTGACCGATTACCGAAAGTCCAAGATCGTTGACTTGATTAATAAATCTCTCGCGAGACAGCTCAGTCTGGAAGCCTTCAATTGATTCCAGCTTGTCGATCGTTCCTCCGGTATGTCCTAAGCCTCGTCCTGACATTTTGGCTACAGGCACACCTACCGAGGCAACAAGAGGAGCGAGAATCAAGGTCGTTTTATCGCCTACACCGCCAGTACTATGCTTGTCCACCTTAATACCGCTAATCGGCCCAAGATCAACTTGATCGCCTGAATTAGCCATGGCAAGCGTAAGGGCTGCAGTCTCAGCAGCTGTCATTCCGCGAAACAAAACAGCCATTGCGAAAGCTGACATTTGATAATCTGGAATAACACCATCGCAATAGCCATCCACAATAAAGGATAATTCCTCAGCGCTAAGCTCTCCGCCGTCACGCTTTTTCTGTATTAAATCAACCGTACGCATGCCTTCACTCCATTCATCGGCATTACTTCATCCGAGTCATTGCTCGCTGCTCTTGAGCTCTTACGATTAGCTCATCCAGAGATTGGCTAAGCCTAAGAACCTCACGGTTAAGAAAAGTTTGCTTAACCAGAGCTGTTTCGACCATTTTGTCGCGGATTTTTTCCATCTCTAAGAGTAATTGCTTGTCCATTTCTCTCTCCACTCCAGTTTTCGTAATCAATGGACATTATACGATAACAAGAGCAAAAAATACTGTCACAATGAGTCGAGCCAATTGTTACATTTCTGTTACAATACTTTTTAGAAATGAGGGATTAGTCCTTTTACCAGGGCTAGGAATTGGGACTTGACGCGTTCCGTTGTCTCCATTACCTCAGCATGCGACAATGGCTGGTCCAGAATACCCGCCGCCATGTTGCTAATACATGAAATTCCTAGCACCTCAATGCCTGCGTGACCTGCTGTAATCACCTCAGCAACAGTCGACATTCCGACAGCATCCGCGCCGAGCACACGCAGCATACGAATTTCTGCAGGCGTCTCATAGGTAGGTCCGAGCAGACCAGCGTATACACCTTCACGAAGCGATAGACCTTGGCTGGCTGCGGTACGGCGTGCTACTTCACGGAGCCTTTTGCTGTATGCCTCGGACATATCAGGGAATCTGACTCCAAGCTCATCATCGTTAGGACCGATAAGCGGATTCTTGCCAGTCATATTCAGATGATCCGAGATGAGCATCAGATTGCCTGGCTCATAGTCAGTGTTGACTCCGCCTGCTGCGTTCGTAACGAGAAGAGAGGTTACGCCAAGGGCCTTCATAACTCGAACCGGAAAAGCGGTAATCTCAGCACCATAGCCTTCATACATATGGAATCGTCCGCGCATTAGAACGACGATACGGCCGGATAAATGACCAATTAGCAGCTCCCCCGCATGTCCTTCAACAGTAGACACCGGGAAATGAGGAATATCGTGATATGCAATCGTAACAGCATCCTCAATATGATCCCCGAGCACACCAAGGCCCGAACCCATAATAAGCCCAATCTCAGGCTTAAGGGGAGTCTGAGCTGCGATATACGCAGCTGCTTCTTTGATATGTGATGAACTTAATAAATTCATAGGTATCCCTCCAGTTGCATTATAAGTAGCTGCTTACTCGCTCGTGATGAGCTGGTCAAGGAAGCTTGTTCCATTCGGTGGTGCCTGTACTCCAAAATTGTGGGCAATTGTTGCCCCGAGATCAGAGAAGGTCTCGCGAGTCTCCATTCTCACCGGATTCCGGAATACTGGACTGTACACAAGAAGAGGCACATACTCCCGCGTGTGATCGGTTCCGGGATGCACCGGATCATTGCCGTGATCTGCTGTAATGATAAGCAAATCTCTCTCCCCTAGCTTTGCTTCCAAATCTGGAATAGCGCGATCGAATTCCTCCAGAGCCTCAGCATAGCCTGCCGGGTCTCGGCGATGTCCATAGAGTGAATCGAAATCAACTAAGTTCGTGAAGAGAAGGCCTTTGAAGCTTGTCCCCAGCTCACTAATCGTACGGGCTATCCCATCTGCATTGCTCTTGGTAGGCGTAGACGCCGTAATGCCCTCGCCATCGAATATGTCATTGATTTTGCCAACTGCAATCGTATCATAGCCAGCCGCCTGTAGGGCATCAAGTACGGTAGGCTGCGGAGGCTTAACTGCATAATCATGACGATTAGGGGTCCGCTTGAATGAGCCTGGCTTACCTATATAGGGTCTGGCGATCACTCTGCCTACAGCATAACGCTCGTCCATCGTAAGCTCTCTTGCGATCTCACATGCACGGTAGAGCTCCTCAAGTGGTATAAGCTCTTCATTGGCCGCAATTTGGAACACGCTGTCCGCAGATGTATATACAATCCATGCACCTGTCTCCAGCTGCTCTGCGCCAAGCTCGTCCAATATTTCAGTGCCGCTGGCTGGCTTATTCCCGATGACCTTGCGTCCTGTGCGTTCCTCAAAAGCCTCAATTAGCTCCTTAGGAAAGCCCTCTGGAAAGGTCTGGAAGGGAACGGTTAGCTTCAGCCCCATCAGCTCCCAGTGACCTGTCATCGTATCTTTGCCGACTGATACCTCAGCCATCTTCCCGTAATAAGCCGCTGCTGCTGCTTCAGATGGCTTCCAGTCACTAATCGGTGCGATTCGGTCAAGTCCCCATCTACGAAGATGAGGTAGCTCCAAACCGGCTATTCTCTCAGCGATATGCCCTAGCGTATGAGCTCCGGAATCACCGAAAGCTGCGGCATCCGGCAGTTCTCCAATCCCGACGCTGTCCAATACGATTACCGCTATTCGATCGAATTTCATATGCTGTTTCCTTTCCTCCCGCTTCTATCCCAAATAGAGAAGGCTAGCCTTCTGTTAGGCGCGGGGATGAGCGTTATTGTAAGTATCCTTCATTCGAAGCTTCGATAATTTCGTATATCTCTGAGTCGTCGATATATCCGCATGACCAAGCAGCTCCTGCACGGAGCGCAGGTCTGCCCCATTCTCTAGCAAATGAGCTGCGAAGGAATGACGCAGTGTGTGTGGCGTAATATCTTCTTCTATACCTGCTTCCTTGGCATATTTCTTAATCATCTTCCAGAAGCCTTGCCTTGTCATACGCGTTCCCAGCAGATTCAGGAACAATGCTTCTTCTTCCTTCAAAGGCTTGACCAGCTCGCCTCGTCCTACCTCCAAATAATCATTCAGCGCCGCTGCCGCTACTCGTCCGAACGGTACGATACGTTCTTTCAAGCCGCTGCCTACACAGCTGATAATATTGAGCTGCAGGTTTACACTGCTGACATTAAGAGATATAAGCTCAGAGACACGGATGCCTGTCGCATACAACAGCTCCAGCATCGCTTTATCCCTCTTACCTGAGGCTGTAACGGTTAACGGCGTTTCGAGCAGCTGCCCTGCCATTTCAATAGACATGATGTTAGGTGCTTTTTTCTCTTGTTTAGGTGTTTCTATGTAGATGGCAGGGTTCTGCTGAATGAAGCCTTCTACCGCCAAATAATGAAAAAAAGCGCGGATAGATGCAATATGTCGTGACAGAGTCGACGCTTTGCGTCCCTTTTCCTTCAGCCCCATTAAATAATGAGATAAATGATGCCTTTGAACAGAAACAGGCTGTGTTACGGATTGTTTCTCCAAATAGTCGATAAGTCCTTCTAAATCTCTGCCGTACGACTCCAAAGTGCTTGAAGATAACGAGCGTTCGACGGATAAAAACCGCATAAAGGTTTGAACTTGAGCTTTCATTGCATTTCCTTTCATTAACTATCCTTTGGACAAGCTTGGATACAAATATTCCACATTCGACTCTTTAAATCCTTCTTCTTGCCTAATTTTGTCGAACATATTACTCCCCATACCAGTAGAACCATCTTAAGCGATCGGCAACACTGCCATACCCCGGCGTTTGCGGATCTACTTGAAATACTTTCAACGCTTCTCCCTTAGGCGTCTTATATGGATGAACGGGAGAAATGACTTCAACAAGCAAGTGGTACCCTCCCGTTGCTAGTATGAACAACAAGCCAAATATAAGAACAAATACTAATCGACTGAACCATTTGCGCAATGACAGAACCATCCGCTTCGTCCCCTTTCCACTGCTGGATTGGTTGTCCGTATCCCCATCCAGTACAACTTTATGAGGAAGACGAAGCGAATATGCGTCTCACGGGTCTAATTGCTCGTATGGAATGCTCTGCAGCCACTGCTCTACAGATTTGTATGCCATGCCATGTGCTGCCGCCACTGATTCATAGGTTACGGAGCCTCTATGCGTATTAACGCCTTTTTGAAGCGGAACACTTCTTCTCACAGCCTCCCATCCCAGATTCGCCAATTCCATCGCATAAGGGATCGTTACATTCGTAAGTGCGAATGTAGATGTGCGAGGTACAGCTCCAGGAATATTCGCAACCGCATAATGAATGACGCCATGCTTCACATAGATTGGGTCCTTATGCGTTGTAGGATGATCCACTGTTGCAATAGATCCACCTTGATCAACCGCTACATCGACAATTACCGCACCTTTTTTCATCATTTCCACCATTTGCTCCGTCACCAGATGTGGCGCCTTAGCTCCGGGTATCAGAACAGCTCCAATGAGCAGATCAGCCATACTTACCGCCTCGGCAATATGATAAGGACTGGACATGAGCGTCTGGACCCTGCCTCCGAATATATCATCGAGATATCTCATGCGATCTGCACTTTTCTCAAGAATGACGACCTTAGCACCCATGCCAAGCGCGATCTTAGCCGCATTCGTTCCTACGATCCCACCCCCAATTATGACAACCTCAGCAGGTGGAACTCCCGGCACCCCGCCGAGCAATACACCACGCCCTCCATTGAAGGCTTCCAGGAATTGAGCGCCAACCTGTACGGCCATTCGGCCAGCAACCTCACTCATTGGTGTTAGCAGCGGCAAGCTTCCATTGGCTAGCTGAATCGTTTCATAGGCGATAGCCGTTACTTCCTTGTCCACCAAAGCCTGCGTTAAATCGGGGGCCGCTGCTAGATGCAGGTAAGTGAACAATATTAGCCCTTTGCGAAAAAACGCGAATTCTGAAGGCAGCGGCTCTTTTACCTTCATGATAAGCTCTGCTCTCTCCCATACTTCGGACGCTGTTGCCACCAGGCTTGCACCTTCTCGTTCGTAGTCGCGATCCTCGAATCCGCTGCCTTCTCCTGCACTCGCTTCTACAATCACTTCATGGCCTGCTGCTTGGAGCATGGTGACTCCAGCTGGTGTCAGAGCAACCCGATATTCACTAGTCTTTATTTCTTTCGGTATGCCAATTCTCATAATTTCCCTCCTCATCTCATCTTAATATGATGTATGTGCATGGAAGGACAAATGTTAGTCCTCAGCGATACGATTTCCTCTCCTAACAAAAAATATGTGCCGCAAGGCAGACACCCACACCGAATCGATAGGGAAAGCCATAAACTGGACTAATGGTTTTTGTCTGCCCACCCTGGATAGGAGGATTCCGTAATGCCTAAGCTGGAACAATGGATGACAATTCATTCCAAGCCCAAAGCAACCAAGCATACCGTCCGACGGCTTATTACATTCACCAACTCCCGTTCCTATAGAAGATGTCTTAAGTATCTGGAAGCGAGCGGCATTAAGCCTTTCAAACGCATGCCCGGCAGTCGAATCATCGGCTGTCATTTCGATAAACGCAAATCATGGACTACCGTCGCAGCTCACCCCGATGTGAAACGCATAGAGAAGGATGTCAAAATTAAGATGCATGCTGTAAAGAGCACTCGCAGCTACGTTCCTATTCGCAATAAATCACATCTTCTCGCCGCGGTTACTTATCCCGCGAACGTGACATGGAATATAAGCCGGATAGAGGCTCCGACGGCTTGGAATAAAACGCTTGGCTCTCCGATCAAGCTGGCAATCATTGATACGGGAATCGCTAATCATCCCGGTCTATCTATTGCAGGTGGTATTAATACGATTAACGGAGGAAGCTATGCCGATGATAATGGGCATGGCACGCATGTAGCTGGTATTGCTGCAGCGAATAAAGGAAGTGATACACGAGGTGTGGCGCCGGAACTTAAGCTGTACGCCGTCAAAGCTTTAGATAAAAACGGGGATGGCTACGTGTCGGATATTATCTCGGGAATCGAATGGTGTATCAAGAATAAGATTCAAATCATCAATATGAGCTTCGGAATTGCTGGAGGAGAAGAGAGCGGAGCGCTTCATGCGGTGATCAAACGAGCTGTGAAGAAAGGGATCATAATCATTGCCTCGGCGGGCAATTCGGGGCCTTTCAATTCAGGGATAGATGAGCCAGCTTCTTATCCCGAGACGATCGCTGTGGCCGCCTCCAATCGGACTGATGGAATAGCAACCTTCAGCAGCAGAGGCGACGGCATCATGATAGCGGCACCAGGTGTTGATATCAAATCCACTTGGCTCAACGGCGGGTATATGACCTTGTCTGGAACAAGTATGGCTTGTCCTCATGTCGCCGGCGGCGCAGCCCTGCTGCTCTCACTAAATCCCAAGTTACAGCCAACTCAGGTATCCACCCGACTGAAGAAATGGGCTCGTCAATTGAAGGGAATCCAAGTATCATCTCAAGGCTCTGGGTTATTGCAGCTGGATCAATTGTAATTCATGCTCTACAAATGCCAAAACGGCTTTGCCGTCCAGTGAAACTGGGCAGCGAAGCCGTTTACGATTCATTTGATTTCTCGTTTTTTGCATTGCATCGGTGACACACGCCTTGGAAGTCCAGTCGGTGGTCGAGAACCGTAAATCCGAATTCTTCCTCCAGCCGCTCTTCTAGCGGTAGAAGCCAATCGTCTTTTATCTCGTCCATTGCTCCGCATTGTACACATATTAGATGGTGGTGATGATGTTTACTGCTGTCCGTCCTAAGATCGTACCGGGCGACACCATCTCCAAAATTAAGCTTCTCCACCACATGCATTTCACTAAGCAATTCCAATGTTCTATAAACGGTAGCCAATCCGATTTCCGGAGCCTTGTCCTTTACGAGCATGAACACATCTTCCGCGCTTAAGTGATCTTCTTCGTTCTCAAGCAATACACGAACAGTTGCTTCACGCTGTGGGGTTAATTTGTAGCCCTGCGACTGCAACTGTTGTTTAATCTTCTCAATCCGGGCTTCCATGATTTCCCCCCTACTACATGTCTGCGCCAACTTTAGGAAACGTTTGCTTTCATTATAGGGGCTAACCTTCAATAAAGTCAACGTTTTGGCATCAGATCGTAGTAGTAGAAGCGGTTATGAGTGGTGCAACCCACTTCATGAGAACCGGTGATAAGTACGCTTCTAACCATGCAGCACCAACCAGCAGCAGCATCATAAAAAGTACGGTTGAAGAAAAAGTCAGCACTTGCGGTGCCAAAGTTCCCTTTTGCTGAAGCAGTCTATTCTTAATGACATAGGTCGAGAATGACATCGCAGCAACGCTCGTAATTAAGATCGCGGGCACGATAATGAGGTTCGGAGGAGCTACGGAAACGAGTGAGAACAACAAGCCCTTCCAGGCATGCTGCGTCACTAGTGAGCCGATAGCGAAGCCGACTAATGCACCTTTTAGGAAATCGAGCGCAAGCACGAAGGGAATACCGACGACCGTTATGCCAAGCAGCCAGATCAGCAGCATCCATTTGCCATGAAAGAAGAAGCTGTCCCAGAACGATTGCGCCTCATCTGCCACAACCCCATTGTTCAACAGTTGAACATATTGACTAACGTCAGAAGCGAGCTCCTGCTGCTGTTCCAATGTAAGAGCTTGAACCATCAAGCCGCCGAATATGACTCCGACGACGAACAGCACAGCTACAAATACATACAAGGTATACGGATTCTTAGCAGAATCCTGAAATGTAGGCGAACGCATAGCCCACTCCCCTCTTGTCCGAATGATAAAGTGTATGACCCTTTATTCATTCCTATGACGAGAGAAGCGTGTGAACATCAGCTCTGAGGGCGGATTAGATTTTGCCCGTCAGTTGATACAGCTTCCAAGCGTACACCGCTAGAATCGTCTTCGCATCACTAATACGGCCCTCTTCTATGTAAGCCTCTGCTTCTTCAAGTGTAATGGCTTCTACTTCTAGAAACTCATCTTCATCAGGCTTCTGCTCGCCTTGCTGCAGATCGTCAGCGAAGTACAAATACAGCTTCTCGTCCGCGAAGCCCGGCGAGGTGTAGAAAGAGCTGACAAGCTTCAGATTAGTTGAGCGGTAGCCTGTTTCCTCCTCCAATTCACGAGCAGCTGCTTCAAGCGGGTCCTCATTGGGATCCAGCTTACCAGCGGGAATCTCAATTTGAAACTTCTCAAGCGGCTTGCGGAATTGCTCCACAACGAGCAGCTTCCCGTCCAAGAGCCCCATAACAGCCGCAGCTCCAGGATGCTTGACGATTTCTCTTGTCGCCGTACGTCCATCCGGCATAGCAACTGTATCCACTTGCAGGGAGATCATTTTTCCATCAAAAATAGGCTCTATGCTAATCGTTTCCTCGCGCCACATATTCGTATCTTTCTTATTCATATCACTCATCTCCCTTATCTTGTTGGTGACATAACTTGTCCCATGCGCACATATCTATCATTATATCAAATGATAAAGGATGCGATAGCCATGAAACAATATATGACACATGACCAGCTTCGTCTTGTAGGAAAAGCATGGGAGATCCGTTATCAGCTGCGCAAATTATCCCAAGCTGGTGAACTGCCTCTGAAGCAGCTGCTGACAAAAACCAAATAAATGTACAACAAACGACCTCTCCGTCTTGTTAGCCGGGAAGAAAGTCTGAGGCTTATTGTTACAACCAATGTGCTCTAAGCTTTCGCGGATTGTTTAATAATCTCCAGGACAAGCTCTGTAATCTGCACTAGACTGGATACCTTAATTTGTTCCTTGGTTGTATGGATATGCTCGTAGCCTACAGCCAAGTTCACGGTAGGAATGCCTAATCCGTTGAAAATATTCGCATCACTGCCCCCGCCTGAATGGAAGGTGCGCGGTGTTAGCCCGATTGCACTTGCTGCTGTTGTCGCAAGCTTCACGACTGGTTCATTGTCCGCGTGAGCGTACGCCGGGTATATGATCTGACTATCGAATTCCGCTTCTGCTCCATACTCCTTCGCAGCTGTATCAACAGCTGTCCGCATCGCCTCGAGCTGACGATCCAGCTTATCCTGAACGATACTCCGAGCTTCCGCATTGAGAATTACGTAATCACATACGATATTCGTCGCTCCACCACCCTCAATTCTTCCGATATTTGCAGTTGTTTCCTCATCAATACGGCCAAGCGGCATTAATGAGACCGCTTTGGATGCCACTTGTATGGCACTAATCCCATCCTCCGGATTCACTCCAGCATGAGCTGATTTCCCATGTACGGCAATAGTGACCTTAGCTTGTGTAGGAGCTGCAACTGCGATTGCTCCAACCTCGCCATTCGAATCGATTGCGTAGCCATAATCCGCCCTTAGAAGCGAAGCATCCAAGGATCGAGCACCTAATAGTCCAGACTCTTCTCCTACTGTAATGACGAATTGGATCGGACCATGCGTTATATTCTCTTCCTTGAGCACGCGTATCGCCTCAAGCATCGCTGCCAGCCCTGCTTTGTCGTCACTGCCTAGAATTGTCGTGCCGTCACTGCGAATATAGCCATCCTCGTCAATCTGCGGTTTAATTCCATTCCCTGGTGTTACTGTGTCCATATGTGAGGTGAACAGCAGCGTAGGTGCATGATCAGCGCCTGTGCCTGGAAGCCAAGCGAACAGATTGTTAGCACCATGCCCAGTCAATGCTGCGGCATTATCCTCTGTAATGGTTAGACCAAGCTGCTCGAACTTCTCGCGCAGCACTAGGCTAATCGCATGCTCATGCTTCGTCTCGCTGTCCACCTTCACCAAATCTACAAATTCGTTAACAATTCGGTGTTGTTGTACCATTATTATTTCCTCCAATCGGCATTATCGTTTACAATAGAGCTTAAGCAGTTACACTTGTCCACCCTCCCATTATTTCATTAAGGAAAGGAGAGTTGCCCTTTGAATATGCAAAAATATGTGAGAATAGTTGCGATTCTCGTCGTAGCCGCACTATTATTGTCAACCTTAGTAGCATCAGTCGGCTGGCTGTTCTACTAATAGCTCTGCCTCATAGCCGAATACCCTGCAGAAATGAGGCAGCACTTCCTTAGCTGCTTCTGCAACAGTCATGTTCTTACTTGTCAAGTCATTGAAGGAAGTAACCCCGAATTGCTCGATACCGCAAGGAATAATGCCATCGAATCCACTATCCGCAATGCCGGCCTCAATATTCAGGGCAAATCCATGGCTTGTTATGAAGCCTCCGCGGCTTCGAGATCTATTGAACTTGATACCTATGGCGGCGATCTTCTCGCTGCCTACCCATACCCCTGTATATTCCGGCTTTCTACTTGCTTCTATTCCATAATCCCCAAGCCAATTGATAATCGCCTGTTCGACCTTTCTCAAATAAGCATGCAGATCCAAGCCTACAACATCCAAATAAAGTAACGGATAACCTACAAGCTGACCTGGACCATGGAACGTAATATCGCCTCCACGGTCTATCTCATACACAGATATGCCCCGCTCCTGAAGCTGCTCCTCGCTCAGCAGCAGATGCTCCGGATGACGATCCGTACCAAGCGTATATGTAGGCGGATGCTGAAGAAGGAGAAGCGTCTCCGGACGCTCCTCCTTGTCTATTTGCTTCACGATCGATTTCTGCAGCTCCCAAGCCTTAGCATAATCGATCATGGGTATATAGGTGGCATTCAGCTTCCGTCTCTCATGTTCAATCTGCATCGAATCATTCATGACGGTACCCCATTTCTAATACAATTTCGTATCGCTGTTGAAGCTCTCTAGATTATCCTTCACACGCTGAAGGAAACGGCCGCAAATAATGCCATCCAATATACGATGATCTAACGAGAAACACATATTCGCCATCGAACGAATCGCAAGCATATCATTAATGACAACCGGGCGCTTCACAATCGACTCGAACGTAAGAATAGCAGCTTGCGGATAATTAATGATCGGGTTCGTAATAATGGAACCGAAGGAGCCTGTATTATTGACCGTAAAGGTACCGCCCTGCATATCTGACAAAGTCAGCTTGCCTTCACGTCCACGACGCGCCAGATCATCAATTTCCTTCGCTAGTCCAGATATGGTTTTATGATCGGCGTTTTTAATAACAGGTGTAGCTACCGATTCCTCAGTCCCTACCGCAAGTGAAATATTAATATCGCGTTTCACGATGATTTTGTCAACTGCCCACATCGAATTAATAATAGGGAAATCTTTAATAGCGTTGACTACGGCTTTCAGTACGAATGCCAAATAAGTTAAATTCACGCCTTCACGCTTCATGAACTCATCCTTCATTTTATTGCGCAGCTGTACGAGATTCGTGACATCTACTTCAATCATCATCCAGCCATGAGGAATTTCTGTAACGCTCTGCTTCATGTTGCGCGCAATCGCGCTCCTAATCGGCGTAACTTCAATATAATCCTCGCCGCGTCCTCCAGGTGATGGAGAATTATAGGCCGTAATGGTAGGTAAACGTGGTGTCTCCGTCAGGTGCAGACCTGATGAACGCACTTCAGCTCTAGACACATCCTGGCTAATCTCCGACTTGGCTGCCGAGCTTTGCGTACCTGCTGCTACGTATGCTAGAACATCCTTACGTGTAATACGTCCACCGTTGCCAGTACCAGTAACGTCTGTAAGCTTAACGCCATGCTCAGCGGCTAGCTGCTGTACTGCTGGCGAGAAGCGATTGCGCATGGCCGTACTTTCATCCGCAGTATCTCCGCCTGCCTGTCCAGCTCCTGCGATAGAAGCAGCAGGTGCAGCTTGTACCGGCTCCGCGTTATCTACTTCCGTTTCAATCAGACATACCGGGGTACCGACAGGTACTGTCTCACCATTTGGAACTAATATTTCCACTAGTGTTCCTGTTATCGTAGAGGGCAGCTCCGCACTGACCTTATCCGTAATAAGCTCACAGATCGGCTCATACAGATCAATATGGTCTCCTGGCTGCTTGAGCCATTTATCTATTGTCGCTGATACTAGTGACTCCGCGAGCTGCGGAATCACGATCTCCTTCACCGACTTCATATTATCCATCTCCCAACCAGCTCTTGGTTAATTGGCTCTTAGTATAGAGCCAATTCGCGCATAGCTTCTTTCACTTTTTCTTTATTAAGCAAGAAGAATTTCTCGCCTGGCGGATTAATTGGCATCGCCGGAACATCAGGTCCACAGAGACGTTGAATTGGAGCATCCAGCTCATAGAGCAGCTCTTCCGCAATAATCGCTGATACCTCGGCTCCGATGCCGCCTGTTTTGTTATCTTCATGAATGATCAGTACTTTACCTGTTTTGCGTACAGCTTCCAATATCGCCTCTTTATCGAGCGGCTGCAGTGTACGCAGATCCAGAATGTGAGCACTAATCCCTTCTTGTGCAAGCTCAGCTGCCGCCTGCTCGACGAACAGCAGCGGCGCGCTATAACCGATAACGGTTATATCATCCCCTTCGCGAAGCACATTGGCTTGGCCGATTGGAACGATATAATCATCGTCTGGCACTTCGCCAGTCACGAGCTTATAACATTTCTTGTTCTCGAAGAATAGGACCGGATCAGGGTCACGCACCGCTGCCTTAAGCAGTCCCTTTGCATCATACGCTCTGTAAGGAGCCACAATCTTAAGTCCTGGCGTGCCGAAAAACACAGATTCCGGACATTGGGAATGATACAGCCCTCCGAATATGCCTCCGCCAATAGGAGCTCGAATAACAATAGGACAAGTCCAGTCATTGTTAGATCGATAGCGAATTTTGGCAGCCTCGCTTATGATCTGGTTCGTTGCAGGGAACATGAAATCCGAATATTGCATCTCTGCGATTGGCTTCATCCCGTACATAGCAGCGCCAATGGCTACACCAGCAATCGCTGATTCTGCTAGTGGAGTATCCATTGCACGATGCTCGCCGAATTGCTCCAAGAGACCCTTAGTTGTTGTAAAAACGCCACCCTTAACGCCAACGTCTTCACCAAGCACGAATACATCCTCATCGCGCTCCATCTCTTCCTTCATGGCGAGGCGAATGGCATCAATATATTCTATAACCGCCATTAGTTTCCACTCCCTTGCTGCGCATCGTCCGCATAGACATGCAATAATATGGACTCGGGCTCAGGGAATGGAGCTTTATCCCCATATTCAGTCGCTTCATCAATCGTCTTGCGGATTGACGCTTGCAGCTCAGCATCGAGCTCATCATTCCATAATCCGCAGTCAACCAGATACTGCTTATATTTAGGGATGCCGTCCTTCTCACGATTCGCATCCACTTCTTCCTTCGTCCGGTAAGCCAGATCATTGTCAGAGGTAGAGTGCGGTGAAATACGATACATCATCGCTTCAATAAGTGTCGGCCCTTCACCGGCAATTGCACGCTCACGGGCTTCCTTCACTACCCTGAACACCTCAAGTGCATCGTTGCCATCCACTTGCAAGCCAGGGAAGCCATAGCCTAGTGCTCTATCGGCAACTCGTCCAGCTAACTGCTTGTGGACGGGTACGGATATCGCGTATTGATTGTTCTCGCACATCAGAATAACCGGCAGCTTATGCACGCCAGCAAAGTTACAGCCCTCGTGGAAGTCTCCTTGATTGCTTGAGCCCTCACCGAAGGTAACGAAGCTGACAATCGGCTTCTTCTTCATCTTCGCGGCAAGTGCGATGCCTACGGCATGTGGAACCTGCGTCGTTACAGGGCTAGAGCCCGTTACAATACGTAGACGCTTGCTGCCGAAATGTCCTGGCATTTGACGACCACCGCTGTTCGGATCCTCAGCCTTAGCGAATACAGACAGCATAAGCTCCTTCACCGTCATACCGACAGCAAGAACAAACCCATAATCACGATAATAAGGCAGATAATAATCATTCTCCCGATCCAAGGCGAATGCAGCGGCTACTTGTGCCACTTCTTGTCCTACCCCTGATACGTGAAAATTGATTTTACCTGCACGCTGTAACAATAAATTTCGTTCATCAAATTTTCTCGCCAATAACATGGTCGCATACATCTCAATCGCTTGTTCGTTGGAAAGTCCTAATTCTGTATGCAGAAATGTTTGATCCGTTGAACTGAATTTGGTCATGAGGTTTTGCCTCCTTTAACCTACTATTAAAACCTGGTACTAAGACTTGATATTATATATTATAACCGCATTTCAATGAAAAAGAAAACACCTAGAAATCGATGTCTCTTCTTCATGATTGAATTAGAATGCAAGTGACTTGTCATCTACAGCAAGCATAGCCTCGCCTAGCGCTTCTGATAAGGTCGGATGCGGGTGAATCATTTCTCCAACTTCCCACGGCGTAGCATCCAATACACCAGCAAGCGATGCTTCAGAGATCAAATCTGTCGCATGCGCTCCGATCATATGAACACCAAGAATATCACCTGTTTTACGATCAGCAATGACCTTGACGAATCCGTCCGTCTCACCTAATACGATAGCTTTGCCAATGGCTTGGAAAGGTATTTTGCCGATTTTGATATCATGCCCTTTCGTACGGGCTCCGTCCTCTGTTAGTCCATAAGAAGCGATCTCCGGACGAGAATAGATGCAGCGTGGAATTAGATTCGGATCAATCGCTGGCTTCTTGATTCCTGCGATATGCTCCGCTGCCATGATTCCTTCATGTGAAGCAGCATGCGCAAGCTGAACGCCGCCGATAACGTCGCCGATTGCATAAATATGCGGCTCGCTTGTTTGTCCATGCTCATTCACAACAATATATTCATTTTTGGTTCGAACGTCTGTATTCTCCAGCCCGATTCCTGCTGTGTTGGGTTCACGGCCTACAGAGATCAACAGCTTGCTCGCCTGCAGTACAACATCACCTTCAGCAGAGGCTCCCGATATCGATACTCCTGCATCTGCAGCTGAATAGCTGTCCGTGTTCAATTGAATGCCTGTCAGGACGCGAACCCCGCGGCGCTTCAATATTCTCGTAAGCTCGGCGGATACCTCTGCATCCTCTCCAGGCAATAGTCTAGCTCCCGCTTCCACCAGCGTCACTTCCACTCCGAAATCCTGAAGCATAGAAGCCCACTCCACACCAATAACCCCACCACCAATAATAAGCATGGATGCTGGGAGTGCTTCAAGCCTTAATGCTTCATCACTAGTCAGAATATGTACCCCATCTGGCTTAAGCCCCGGTAAGGAGCGTGGTCTCGAACCTGTTGCTAGGATGAGATTCTTCGATACGACAGATTCCATCTCGCCATCAGGCAGCTCAACCGCCAAGGAACCGCTGCGTGGAGAGAAAATAGATGGGCCGATCACACGGCCTCTGCCCTGAATAATTTGAATACCATGCTTCTTCATTAGATATTGCAAGCCGCGATAGAGCTGATCGACTGTCTTTTCCTTACGGCCTTGCACTTTATTGAAATCGAGCGAAATATCGGTTGCCATAATCCCATATGTATCTGCTTCGAGCAATGTCGCATATACCTCTGCACTTCGCAGGAGCGACTTGCTAGGAATGCAGCCCTGATGCAAGCAAGTTCCACCAAGCTTGTCCGATTCTATAATAGCTACGCTTTTGCCTAGCTGAGCGGCACGAATAGCTGCCGTGTAACCACCGGGACCTCCGCCAAGCACGGCTACGTCTACTTGTATTGCCATATTACATTACCTCCAACATGCATTTTCAACACTAATGCTATTGTTCCATTGTACCTTTTTTCAAACTCAAATACATCGTTAAATTTCCTAAATAGACACTTGAGGTAGAAAAAGGTATCATATTAACAAATGTTTATAATGATTAATAAGGAGACTTTTTGTTCATGAGATTGATCATCGCCCGTTTAGTCGCCGTGTTATTTCTCGTTATACCCGGTATATTAGCATGCCTCGGCTTCTTGAAAATGAAAAATGCCTTATTCCATTATTTCTCTGAATTTGGCAATGACGCAGTCGTACCCGACTTTCAGTGGCTCACGTTCCTGCTCGGTCTCGTGATGTTCGGTGCGGGGGTGAGCTTCATCGGCGGATGGATTTTTTTCCGGGACAGAAAACGCAATTATGTTGCACCTCGCTTCCGACCCAAACGTGTGAAGCCTCCTAAGCCTCAGTCTTAACCTATGTGAACCCATCGAGACCCGTCTATCGTCCATTATGGACCATTAGGCGGGTTTTTATCGTTGTACAACTATTCATCATTCTATTAAATTCAAATTGCTAGCTGCATAAGGTCTATATAATATGGTATATTATTACTATTGTTAAGAGATTCATCCATATAGATAGTTCTTTTTTTGGCGAGGGAAACCGGTTTCCTAATGAGGGAGGAACAAAATGAAGGTCACGATTCAAGATATTGCCAAAGCAGCCAACGTAGCAAAGTCAACCGTTTCCAAGGTACTGAATGATTCTCCCAAAATATCCTGGGAAACGAAGCAGAGAGTGTGGGAGATTATCAAGCAAATGAACTATACGCCGAGCAGCATTGCCACACAGCTTGCTAAGCAGAGCAGCTCTAATGTCGGACTATTGATTGACATGTCCAAGGAGAGCGAGTTCATGAACCATTTCTTCTACAATATAATTGGCGGGATAGAGAACGTTATTAGTACGATGAAATACGAGCTTACGATTTCCAATGTGCAGTTATCTGATTCTGATCAATCCTTAATTAATCGACTTGTCCTGAACAAACGCGTAGACGGTCTTATTGCCAATAACTCTGTCCTGACGTCTGAAATGGCTGACAAGCTCAACGAGCTGCGGTTTCCTTTTATCTCCATTGGTGAATTCCAATCGCAGGCGAGCTGGGTCGACTTCGACAATGAACTAGGCGGTTATATGCTGACGGAACACTTGCTCCAACAAGGCTACTCTAAAATTGCTTTTGTAGGTGGTCAGCATGCAGAGAAGCTGTTCACCAATCGATACAACGGATATGCGCGCTCACTCCAGCAGGCAGGACTGGACATACGATCTGAATGGATTGCGAACGGTGTAGCTAACGAAGCCCAGGGCTATCAACTAGCCTATCCATTGTTACAAGCTGCTGAACCGCCCGACGCGATCGTATGTATGAGTAATTATACGGCCTCTGGTGTTCTTAGGGCTGCTAATCAATTGGATATACATGTACCCAGTAAGCTAGGCATTGCGGCTTTTGATGACTACCCATTATCAGCCTATACCACCCCTCCTCTAACCTGCCTTAACATCAATACGTTCGAGCTAGGCGCAGCTGCTGGCCAAATGTTAATGGAACGAATACGGAATGTGAATCAGCCGAACCGAAGTCTTCAGCTAAAACCACAGCTGATTATACGTGATTCATCCAATAAGCAAGCTATTCCCAAATCCAAGTAATGATAGAGGCTATCCTTCCAGGAATACTGTACCCTGGCGGATAGCCTCTATATTATTGGTGGACTATTAATCAATCTGCAATACTAGTAATCCTGCTTCTACAAATCCTTCCAGCGTGCAACCGATAGCTGCACCGTCTGTGCGCCCCCCGCTGGCGTCACTGAACGATTGCTGATGTCGCTGCCATTCGAATTCACTTCAACAGATGTCCACGCTCCTCTAGTTACTTTGTAAGTGACTGTCGTACCCGCACTAAGATTAAGCTTCACACTGTATACGCCATCCGTACCCTTCGTAAGCTGATAAGCAGGATCAGCTGCATTCCATGAGTTAAAGGAACCCGTCAAATAAACAGAGCTGCTTGTAGGTGAATTAGCAGGTACAGTAACTTGGAAAGTAACACTATCGGCTTGCGGCTCACCCGAAGCTACACTGCCACCACTCGCCAAGCTCCAAGTCCCTGTGTCGAAATGAAAGTTGTTCCCCCCATTATTGTCCCAGATGCCGCTGCCATTATTGAAAGATGCTGTTAGGCCTGTTGCACTTCCAAGCGCAATGGTAATCGACTTGTAGCCTGGGTGCGTTGTTGAGGCCGTTAATGAAACACCTGGCAATGCTGTCCATGTGGTCGAGCCATCCAGCTTATAATGAATATAGCTATTGGTATAGGCCGTGTTCTTATAATAGATCGTTACACTATTGCCTGCTGGTGCTGCTGAAGTTGTCACGCTTACGGCTGTGCTTGTAGCAGAAAGGTTGCTGGCCGCATCATAAGCTTTGATCGTATAGCTATAAGCCGTTTGTGCCAATAGCCCTGTGTCTGTGTATGTCGTCGAAGCTGTAGTCCCTACTTTCACACCATCGCGATAAATTTCATAGCCTGTCACCGCAATATTATCAGTAGATCCCGTCCACGTAATCGTAGTTGATACTGAGGATGCTGCTGTCGCTGCAACATTCGTAGGAGTGCTTGGCGCTATCGTATCAACAACTGCTGCTGCTGGTGCTCCTGATGTTATGCTTCCTGTCGGTGTATACGTCCATGTGCCTACTCCGAATAAATAGTTGCTTCCACCATTGCTATCCCATGTACTGCTTCCATTATTGAAGCAAGCCTCTAGCTGCGTTGCTGTTCCCAGATTAATCGTTATTTTGTTATAGCCGGCGATTTCCGCAGCTGGTATCGAGACACCTGGTGATGTCGTCCATGTACCACCTACAGGCCGATAGTGTATTTTGGGTGTGGTATAACCCTGCTTGTAATAAATCGTCACGCTGTTCCCAGCTGGTGTCGTGATGCTAGCCTCAGCGCTTGCAACAGACAAATTACCAGCTGCATCATACGCCTTAATGGTGTAGTTGTAAGTCGTTTGCGCTGCTAAGCTGGAATCCGCATAAGAAAGTGTTGAGGTGGTTCCAATCTTCACACCGCCACGATACACTTCATAGCCTGTTACTCCAACATTATCGGTAGATGCCGTCCATGTAATCAATGCACCTGATGCAGACGATACCGCTGCCGCCACATTACTTGGCACACTAGGTGCTATCGTATCAACAATAGTCGGTACAGGAGCTCCGGATGTGATATTGCCAGTTGGTGTATACGTCCATGTGCCAACCCCGAACAAATAATTGCTGCCGCTATTACTGTCCCATGTCCCACTGCCATTATTGAATGCAGCTTCAAGCTGAGTAGCTGTTCCCAGATTAATCGTTATTTTGTTATAGCCAGCGACTTCTGCTGCTGGGATAGAGACACCTGGAGATGTCGTCCATGTGCCACCTACTGGGCGGTAGTGTATTTTTGGTGCAGTATAACCCTGCTTGTAGTAAATCGTTACACTGTTCCCAGCTGGAGTCGTAATGCTAACCGCAGTACTTACTTCAGACACATTGCCAGCTGCATCATAAGACTTGATAGTATAGCTGTAGCTTGTCTCTGGAGCCAGACCGGAATCCGAATAAGAGACTGATGCGGTAGTTCCAATCTTCACACCATCCCGATATATCTCATAACCTGTTACACCCACATTATCGGTGGATGCCGTCCATGAGAGAGCAGCTCCAGCTGTTGACGATACCGTTGCCGTCACATTGCTTGGAACAGTAGGTGCCTGAATATCAATGATAGGAGCGCCCGGATTAATGGTGCCGCTCGGAACGTAAGTCCAAGTCCCGACATTAAACAAATAATTGCTGCCATTGTTGCTGTCCCAAATCCCGCTGCCATTATTGAATGCAGCCTCCAACTGGACTGCTGAACCAATGTTGATCGTTATTTTGTTGTAGCCGGCAACCTCAGACACAGGGATAGCTACGCCTGGCGAAGTCGTCCATGCGCCGCCGGCAGGTCGATAATGAATTTTCGGAGCTGTATATCCCTGCTTATAATAGATCGTTACATTGTTCCCGATAGGTGTCTTGATCGCCACTATCGCACTAATAGCTGATAAATTACCCGAAGGATCATAGGCCTTCACCGAGTATGTGTAATCCGTATCGGACGCAAGCCCACTATCTGTATACGTAGTAGAAGTGGATGTGCCCACCTTCGTTCCATCCCTGTACACCTCATAGCCTGCAATACGATTGTTATCCGTTGCAGCGGTCCAAGATAATTGTACGGATGATGCATTAACAACAGTAGCACTCAGATTAGTTGGTACTGTAGGTGCTTCTTCGTCTGGAACGATAGGCTGATCCGTAACAAACGGGTGCGTACCCTCGATTGTACCTTGCATGCTCTCAATATACTTGCCATTCACCAGATTATATTTACCTGCACCAACGTATACCTGTTGGATATCGCTGCGCGTAACGTTGCCCTTAGAATCAGTTGCCTCAATATAGTAATCCAGCAACTGATCACGGTAATCTCCAATATAAGAATAATACAAATCACCAATTTCAGTAGCAGGCACCTTTTGAAGCATCGCTTTGCTGCTTGCTTGCCAGTCAACACCGTTAATATCCGTACTCAGATCGCGAACATTCATCGGATATTCTGTCCAATCACTTACTTTGCTAGGATCAATATTCGGTACACCAGCTGCTTGAAGAGCTTCCGGATCATACACTTTGAACGTGTTATCGGATGCAGTCGCTCTTTTCTCCGTATGCGTACGGATTTTCACTTTAATATCCGTTAAGCCGCTAACATCATAGGCATACGTATAAATACCAAATACGTTGTTGAAATGCTGCAGCGTCCAGCCTTCTGCTTTGCTCGTATTTGCGCTTCCTGGATTGTACGGATAGCGCTGCGGCCACCACATCGATGGGCCAGTACGATCTTGAGTGAGCTTCTGAGTGACATAAGGCTTGGAGAAGAACAAGGATTGGTTAAGGGACAAGGCTGGCTTGACACTGTCATCCACGTTCTCATCATAGTAGCCAAATCCTGAATCCATTGCAGGCATTAGGAAATACCAAGCCAGTTCAGCAGGATTGGCACCGCCCGCATAGTCATTAGCTGCATTGCCTTTGACTGGATAGGACAGCATCCATGGATTCAACTGGTTGCCCTCATAGGTCACTTCATGATCAATGGCTGTCGTAGGCTGCCAGTAATTCGGATGCTCATCCAGCCATATTTGCTCAGCTGTCTTGGCATAATTCAAGGATGCTTGAAGTAGAGCGAAGTTCCGCTCCAGATAATGATAGCCATATTCGAAGGAAACTGTCATTCCATCATCAATACCAGACAAATTTTTCTTAGGTGCTAAGTTAAGTCCTGTTACACGATTGAAGTCTGCGAACTGGCTCTTCCAAATGCCGAACGGCAGACGCCAGTGATACCAAGTAGGGTCGGAAGAGGAATCACGCGTATCAATCCATGAGCCATCCTGAACGTGTACAACATCATTAGCAGCAGGTGTATTGTTGACCAAATATTCATCAATACCGATGCCCTTAACTCCAGTATCGGAATACGTGACATTACCTGCATTGCGCCATGTCTCTTCTGATCCTGCGCGGCCAGATGCGTTGTCTCCATCATGAGCAATTACGAAAAATTGCTTCTGAGGCACAAGTCCTTCATATGGCTTAAGGGCATCTGCTGTTACTTGACCCATGTAGCCCTCTTCCCACGACTCAGCCTGAGCAACCGGAATGCCTACCACTTTGCTCTCATCACCAGTGCTAGGGTCTACATAACGTACCCAGTGTGGGGTTGAAGCAAATGGATATTTGTTATACACAACCTGCTGCTCATTAAACATTTGTTTACTCGTCCATGAGCCGACGGTGCTGACGTTCTGAAGATCAGCACGGTTCGGAGGAGATATTAGAGTATCCATTCCTGGGCTATCAAGCAGCGGATAATCCTGCAGCGTTCTGGAGAAATGATTATTCCCGATAACCGACCACTCAATGCCGAGCTTCTCAAGTACAGGGATGATTCTCTCAGAGAAGCCTAGCTCAGTTGGGAAAAACCCATTGGAAGATTTATAGCTGCTGCCTAGAAAATATGGTTGGGCAAGTGTTGTCCCTTGATAGATTAAATCCTTCAGCAAATATTCATTGCCTACAAGTGGCCCGAGTGAATGATGACCGGAGAAATGGATAAGATCAAGCGTCCGGTTTCCATTCGGCGTTTTCAGATTGTTGTAGGCTGTCTTCCAATTCTCATACCACAGAGGATTGTTGTATGAGCTTATATTCCCTAGCGCTGTAAGGTTGTTTACGTTATTGACGGCAGAGCCTGACATCGTTACTGACATTTGCGCGCTTGGATGATTGTTCTTCAGCGTATTCGCTACACTCCACGGCCAGCTCAAATACGCACCAACCTTAGCATGATGAGAATAATAGGATACTAAGTCATCATGCGGCATTGCTGTTCCATTAGACAAAAAATAAGGGTAGCCTGCTGGCGGACTTTTCTTAAGTTCGATAACATCGCCATCGTATGTGTAACGAACAGGGCCACCAATAGGGGTAGTAGCATATTTGCTTGTATCATAATAAGGCCAGAAATTCGGCATGTGATTGTGATAGACATGGGATGCGGCTATTTCTGCCGAGACTGGCTGAATCGATGATTGCGCGAAGAATACCAAGCCAATTAACCCGGCTATTCCCCATGCCAATCGTCTAAATCTCCTCATGAATGTATCTCCTCTCAACACTGTAATCGAAACGATAGGCTGTTGAATGATGAACGATTCAACAGCCTATTTCCAAACTTACTTATTGATCTTTCCAGCGGGCTACTGTAACAGCTACTGTCTGAGGTCCTCCGGCTGGAGTTATCGTCCGATTACTTATGTCACTCGCATTGGCATTAACCTCAACCGATGCCCATGAGCCTCTAGTTGCTTTATACTGGACAGCTGTTCCAGCTGGCAGGCTTAATGTAATGGAATAGACGCCATCCGTACCCTTTGTCAAAAAATAATTGGCATCGGCTGCATTCCAAGAATTGAACGATCCAGTTAAATACACGGGTCCGCTAGCTGGTGTTGAGGAAGGAACGGTTACTCGGAAAGTAACGCTATCCCCTTGCGGCTCACCCGAGCTTGGAGTTCCACCACTCACTAAGCTCCATGTTCCGCTGTTGAGATGATAGTTGTTGCCTCCATTGTTATCCCAAATGTTATTACCATTGTTGAACGCTGCAGTTAGACCCGTCGCACTTCCAAGCTGCACCGTTGTCGAGTAATAGCCTGGGTAGGTTGTCGATGCTATTAACGCAGTTCCTGGCAATGTCGTCCATGTAGTCGAACCATCCAGCTTGTAGTGGATATATGGATTGGCATACGCTGTGTTCTTATAATAGATCGTCACACTATTGCCTGACGGCGCTTCAGGTGTTGTTACACTTGCAGCCGTGCTGGCATCCGACAAATTACCATTGGCATCATAGGCCTTAACGGTGTAGGTATAAGTGGTTTGTGCCGATAGACCGCTGTCTGTGAATGTTGTTGTAGTACTTGTGCCTACCTTTACGCCACCTCGATAAATTTCATAGCCTGTTACTCCAATATTGTCTGTGGACGCACTCCATCCGACCGTTGCTGATACGGAAGATGCTGCTGTTGCCGTCACATTCTGGGGAATGCTTGGCGCTGTCGTATCGACGATTGGAGGAACGGGACCACCTGCTGTAATGTTACCAGTCGGTGTATATGTCCATGTGCCCGTACCGAATAAGTAGTTGCTGCCATTGTTGCTGTCCCATGTTCCACTGCCGTTATTGAAGCAGGCTTCCAACTGGGTTGCCGTTCCAATATTAATCGTTATTTTGTTATAGCCCGCGACTTCTGCTGCTGGTATCGAAACACCAGGTGAAGTCGTCCAAGTACCGCCTACTGGGCGATAGTGGATTTTCGGAGAGGTATAGCCTTGTTTATAGTAGATCGTTACACTGTTGCCTGCTGGTGCTTCAGGCGTAGTTACACTAGCTGCCGTACTGGCATCGGATAGATTGCCTTTGGCATCATAGGCTTTGACCGTATAGGTGTATAAGGTCTGTGCCGATAGACCATTATCCGTGTAGGTAGTCGTAGCACTTGTGCCCACTTTCACCGCATTACGATAGACCTCATAGCCTGTAACTCCGATATTATCGGAAGAGGCCGTCCATGCGACCGTTGCTGATACAGAGGACGCTGCTGTTGCAGTCACATTCTGAGGGATGCTTGGCGCTGTCGTATCGACAATAGGTCCCCCTGCTGTGATGCTTCCTGGCGGTGTATACGTCCATGTCCCAGTTCCGAAGAGATAGTTGCTGCCATTATTGCTGTCCCAGGTTCCACTGCCATTATTGAAGACGGCCTCCAATTGAGTAGCAGAACCTAAATTAATCGTTATTTTGTTATAACCGGAGACTTCTGCAGCTGGCATTGAGACACCAGGTGATGTCGTCCAAGTACCGCCTACAGGACGATAGTGAATTTTCGGTGAGGTATAGCCCTGCTTGTAGTAGATTGTTACACTATTGCCTGTCGGTGTTAACACCATGGCGGCAGCGCTTAGAGCTGACAAGTTGGCTGCTGCATCATAAGCCTTCACCGTATAGCTGTGGGTGGTTTCCGGCGTAAACGTGTTGTCGATATACGTAGCGGATGCTGAAGTGCCGATCTTCACTCCATCTCGGTACACTTCATAGCCTGTTACTCCAATATTGTCAGTTGATGCCGTCCAGCTTACTTGCACAGCTCCATTCTGCACCGTTGCAGCGATGTTAGTTGGCACACTTGGGGCAACCGAATCAGTAACTTGCTTCGCGTAAATTTTAGCTGAATTAGCGCTTACGGACACCGTAATTTGCTTGCCAGTCACTCCACCAGCAGCTACTGTAATAGTCTCTGAGGTGTTCAATTGATTAGTCAGTACTGTTCCTACTGTAAGTGAGCTTTCTGCACGCAGTGGAATAGTAACCGTCTGGGTACCATTTGAAGCGTTGCTGAATACAGAGATTACTTCTTCACCAAGCTTCGCTCCTGTATCAATGCGACGAGAGAACGCATATAGATTCTGAGCTGCCCACATTTCACGCTGAGTACCTTTGCGCAGCGCTTCATTATTTTTACGAATTTGATTTAGCTTAGCCACGTACTGGAATGTGCTTGTGTTCTCGTTGAAGTAGTTCTCAATCACATTGCCGTTCGCATCACGCTTCACCATCGACCAGCGGTTCCATGTGTCTGAGATACCGCCAGTAATAATAGAGCCATGGCCATTTCCTTTATTTTGCTCTGTTCCTTGGAATACAACAGGCATGCCTCTAACGGTGAAGATAAAGGCTAGCGCATTTTGCAGCTTTTCAACGCTGCCGCCTGCTTCTGTGAGGAAGCGGTTGCGGTCATGGTTGTCAATGAAAGTAACCATATGATTGGCATTGCCGTTGTAATAGGAATCCTGCGCCAGCGTGCTTTTCACATTGGATTCAAAGGATTGACCATACGCGAAGCTGTTCAATACAGAGAAGAACAGTGGGAAATCGAGCATTCCCCATTCCTTGTTCTGACCAACCCAGCGAGAAACAAATTCCGCATTGCCATCAAAGTTTTCTCCGAAGGTATTCACGCCTAACAGATTCTGCAGCTCTCCAATATCTGTAGGATGCATCAGCTTAGCCGCATCAACACGCGCTCCGTCAGCACCAGTGTAATCGAACCAGCCTTTGATTGAGTCGAATATAGCTTGTTTAGCTGCGGGGACATCGAAGTCAATATCATCTAGTCCACTAAGATCATGATTCTCTAAGTAATTTTGTGCCCAAGCATCATAGCGTCCATCAGTTAGAGACCAGTCAATATCGCCATTATGATGGTACCAAGAAGGATTGTTGAATGGAGCAGCCGGCTGCAAGGCAGGTATATCGTAATAAGCCTGTGTGCCGAGCATGTAGTCGCCAATGTGATTTGGCACAACGTCGATGATGACTTTGATGCCAAGAGCATGTGCACTGTCGACCAGCTCCTTGAGCTTCTCCTTCGTTCCGAAGTAAGGGTTAGCTGCGTTCGGGTCCTTCACATTGTAGCCATGGTAAGCTGTATTCCTACCACTTCCGTTGTTTTCCCTGTTCGTCATTTGAGGCTCAGCTACCGGCGAAATCCAGATGGCTGTATATCCCATGTTATGAATATAGGACAGCTTGTCGATGACGCCCTGCCAATCTCCTCCCTTCATGTAGCGGAAGTCTTCCTCAGAGGTCTCTCCGTAACGAATGGCGTTGCCTGTTGCATTGTTGGTTGAATCTCCATCATGAAACCGGTCCACCATAATTTGATAAATGGTGTCGTTCTCGTCAATTGTACCTAGACTTGCCGCATGGACAGTCTCAGGCTTCGTCACTGTGAGATTAACAGCCAGCGTCACGAACAATAGAGCGAAAATAAGAAAATATGAGAACCAAATCTTGCGTAACATAAACTTCCTCCTTTTAATAAAGCGTTTACATTTTCATTATGTATGAATAATCTAAGATGCATTGAAGTGTTGTGTCGGTTCATGAAGGTTGGCAAGAGTGGTGCTTGTTGTACGGTAATGCAAAACTGCGTGAAGAAGGTCGATCGAGAGGATTAAGAGAAGTGTAGGAAGAAGACTAACTGCACAGAATAGGAAACCGGTTTCCCTCTTAGAAATTAACATGAATTTTTGCTATTGTCAATCCTATTTGATAGCGATTTCAAAAGTAATACAAGCCCTCCCTCTGATGACACTCATTCATGTTTGGAGGATGTTATTTATGCCTAATTTTTCTAACGCTATACGAGAAATAGAGGTCGATAATAAAATCCACTTAATCATTGGCTTCTCAAGGAACCAATAATTAAGTGGATTCGGTTTTCTTGCTATTAATATTAATGTGACAGACTTACGAAACCTTATGCTCAATCCGAAGCTTATCTGCAACCATCGCTATGAACTCGGAGTTCGTTGGCTTCGACTTGCTGATGTTGATCGTGTAGCCGAACAGGTGGCTGATGCTGTCGATGTTGCCACGTGTCCAAGCAACCTCTATTGCATGACGGATTGCGCGCTCAACGCGGGATGGCGTTGTTTTGAATTTCTCGGCAATGGCTGGATATAAGGTTTTGGTAATGGCCCCTAGTATCTCAATATTATTATAGACCATTGTAATCGCTTCACGTAAATATTGATAACCTTTAATATGGGCAGGAACACCGATCTCATGAATAATGCTCGTAATGTTCGCATCCAGGTTTTTCCCTTTTGCGAGTGGTACGACATTGGATTTCAGAACAGTTGATCCTGAGCTATAGGTTGCTGATGAAGAGAAGGCCGTATTGCCGACTAGTTGACGAACTCGGTTAGCCAATACTTCCATATCGAACGGTTTTAAAATATAGTATGAAGCTCCGAGCTGAACCGCTTTTTGAGTAATATTTTCTTGACCGAATGCAGTAAGCATAATGATCTTGGGCATAGGAGAAATATTCATTTCTTTCAATCGTTCCAATACACCCAAGCCATCTAAATGAGGCATAATAATATCTAAAATAAGTACATCCGGAATTCTTCTCGATTCTTCAAAATGGGTGAGAACTTCCTCTCCGTTATACGCTACCCCACTTACATTCATATCACTCTGTTCGGATATGTACTCCGATAACAAATTAGTAAACTCACGGTTGTCGTCTGCCAACAATACTTCGATCTTCTGCAAGGTCTGGGCCTCCCTTAAATGATATTTACTTTTGATTACCTTCCCCTAGTTGTCTTGACTTAAGTTTTCGACACGCCTTATTAAATTCCTTCTGTCGAAAATTATTTTCCTTTATTTTTTTACTGTATTTCGTTATAATTAATAATTTATTACATTTACAGATGAAGTTCGCTCTATTTCGACAAACTTAGTTACTCATTTGTCGCTTAAAAATATACAAACCGCTGAAGGCTTAAGAGCCGAATTCAGCGGTTTGTTTGTTATGCAGCAGTTCCTGTTTCTTTGTTCGTTGGTTGAAGCTTGGCATCCTTCAGCAGTACACCTGCGTCTTGCAGCATCCATTCAATGAAACATCCATAACCTGAAGATGGATCATTAACGAATACATGAGTTACTGCTCCGACGAGCTTGCCATTCTGAATAATAGGGCTTCCGGACATCCCTTGGACAATTCCTCCGGTTTTATCAAGAAGACGTTTATCTGTGATTTTGATAACCATACCTTTGGTGGCAGCGACAGGCTGCTTTGTTACATGAACAATCTCAATGTTGAATCGCTCAACCTTCTGCCCATTCACAACCGTTAGAATTTGAGCGGGACCCTCTTTGACCTCTTCAGCGAAGGCTACAGGTACAGATTTCTCACTGTAACTGTGATTTGGATTCTCGTTCATTTTACCAAAAATGCCGAATGGCGTGTTTTTCTCGATGTTCCCAAGAATTTTGCCTTCCTTCACAAAATGAGCGCGCTTCTCGCCAGGTTCCCCATTCTGACTCTTGTTAATCGAGGTCACACTGGATTGCAGAATCTCACCATCCCCTACTTCAATGGGTGTCTGCGTGTCCATATCGGTTATAACATGGCCAAGAGCACCGTATACACCTTGTTCAGGGGCATAGAAGGTCAGAGTGCCGACACCTGCCGCTGAGTCTCTAATATAGAGACCAAGCCTCCAGCTGCGCTCCTCCGCATCGAGAACAGGCTTCAAATTCGTCTCATTCAGTTTCCCATTTCTTTTGTAAGTGATGGCTAAAGGACGATGTTCATTACCGGCTTTCTCCACCAGCTCTGCCACTTTCTTCACTTCATTAATGGACCGACCATCGATCTTCACAATAAGATCGCCTAATCGTAAGCCCGCTTCCTCACCTGGTGATTGTTTGGCTCCGCCTTCTGCCGTAACTTGATGATGTCCTACAACGAGTATTCCTGCTGATTTGACTTTAACACCAATAGTCTGTCCGCCTGGAATAACTCTTAGATCGGGTACAACATTCACCTTAACGGTCTTGAATGGAATTTTACCAAATAATTTCACTTTCATACTTGTCTGACCACTGTGATGCGGCTGCAGTGATAATGGCTCATTCAAATTAACCGACAGTGATTGGCTAGATGAACCATTCACTTGAAGCATTTGAGGATCCACGGTAACTTCGGCATGAACGGGAACTCCATATTGTAATCGTTTCAGCTGGCCGGAGAATAAACGAAGTTCATTCGGGAATGCGGCAAAATGTTGAAACGGGGTGGAGAGCCCGATCACGCAAACGAAGAACACGAGAACTAAGCCAAACCATCTCTTCCTTGGACTGGAGTTCAATGATTTCACGCTCCCTGTAATTCCATCGCATGACGAGAAAGGTCGCCCGCCACTTGCGTACCTTTAAGTTACCCTGCCCCGAGTGTTTTATGACCACAAAAACATTCCCTGAATGCCTGTCATTAGGCTCCTTTCTGTCGATGTGCCAAATCAAGCATTTCTTGTGCATGATGCCGTGTTTTTTCTGTTACTTCTACGCCGCCAAGCATCCTTGCAAGCTCTTCTGTACGCATATTGTCAATAAGCGGTGTCACACTTGTAGATGTTCGCTGTCCAATGACCTGCTTATGAATTTCATAATGATGATCAGCCATACACGCGACTTGCGGTAAATGAGTGATCGAGAAAATTTGACAGCGCTCCGATAGCTGAGACATTTTCTCTGCTATAGCCTGTGCTGCCCTTCCGCTAACTCCTGTATCGACTTCATCAAATATAAGAACGGGAACTTGATCGATTTCTGCGAAAATGGCTTTCAACGCCAGCATAATCCGCGACATCTCACCACCGGAAGCAATTTTGCTGATTGGCTTCAAGGGCTCTCCAGGGTTCGCTGAAAGCATGAAGACGGCTTCATCCAATCCATTCATGTTCAGAGAAATCGAATCAGATGATCCTTCGGCAGCTGCGATCTGCTCCATATGTACACGGAATATCGTATTCGACATTTGTAATTGACGAAGTTCATTCTCAATGGATTCAGCAAGACGCTTAGACGCATGACTGCGGAGCTGGGATAGCTCCTGTGCCAGCTCAAGTGCCTGTACATACAATCGGAGCTCGTCTTTACGCAGTCTCTCCATATATTCATCGCGATTTTCAATTTTGTCACGTTCAAGTGTAGTTTGCTCCAAATATTCTAGAATTTCGGGTATGGTCTCACCGTATTTGCGCTTGAGACTATTAATCATATCAAGCCTGTCCTCAATCATTGCCAGCTGCTCGGGATCTGATTCAATGCTATCTCGGTAATCCCTTAATTCAAATGCAGCATCTTCAGCTTGATAAAAGGCAGATTGAAGCTGTTCAAGTAAAGGTGTTATTTTACTTGGATCATAATCTTGAATATCAGTAAGCTTAGCTATTGCTTTGCTAATGGCATCTAACCCTTTGGAGCCGTACAGCAATGAATAGGCATCAGCCACACTGTCTATTCGTTTCCCCGCATATTGCAGCTTCCGCCGTTCTTCCTCCAGCGCCTCATCTTCTCCTGCCTTCAGCTTCGCATTCGTGATTTCTTCGATCTGATACCGATATAGATCAAGCATCTGAACGTTATGACGAGTCGTTTCTTCAAGCTCACGAATGGATACCCGTGCTTGATGGAGCTGTGAATACACTGCTCTATATGCCTGCTTGCGTTCAATAAGCAAATCTCCAGCGAACAAGTCCAGCCACTCTAAATGCTGCTCTGTACGAAGCAATGATTGGTGCTCATGCTGTCCATGTATATTGACGAGACATTCGCCAATTTCACGAAGCATAGTCATGGTCACGAGCTGTCCATTCACACGACTGCTGCTCTTTCCTTGGGAAGACAGGTCACGCTTAATGATGAGCATTTCTTCCCTTGATGCTTGAACACCGAGTCTCTCAAGCACCGTCCACACAGGATGTACGACGGGAAGGTCGAACATCGCTTCCATCTCAGCCTTGTCACAGCCGTACCTCACCATATCTGCGGAGCCGCGTCCTCCGACAATTAAGCTAAGTGCATCAATAATAATTGACTTACCAGCTCCCGTTTCTCCTGTCAATACATGAAATCCACGATGAAACGAAACGTTTACTTCTTCAATAACCGCTAAATTCCGAATGGACAACTCACGCAGCATGGTTATTTACCTCCTAGAAATGTTCGATTAATTCAGCAGCTCAAGCAGCTTCTCGACAAGGACAACGCTATTATCCTTCGATCGGCAAATAATGAGAATCGTATCGTCTCCGCATATGGTCCCCATTACCTCTGGCCACTCCATATTATCAATCAAGGCACAAATCGTATTTGCCGTTCCCGGCAAAGATTTGAGCACCACTAAATTTTCCGTATAATCTATATGAACAAAATGATCAATGAGCGCTCTCTTCAGCTTATTAACTGGATTCAGTCGCTGCTGATCCTGCGGCAGTGAATATTTATATCTTCCGTCACCTGCTGGGATCTTAATGAGCATAAGCTCCTTCATATCTCTGGACACTGTAGCTTGTGTGACCTGCAGGCCCGCGTCTCGGAGAGCTTCCACCAGCTCCTCCTGCGTCTCGATCGTATTCTTCGTTATAATTTCTTTAATCTTAAATTGCCTTATGCCTTTCATAACGTTCCTCCCCAAACATGCTAATCATTGACTTGAAAAACAATTTTGCGTATGGTACGTTCCTTCACATCCACGAACAATATCCCTACACATTCAGGCATTAGAAGGGAATAGACCAGAAGCCTATCTCTCACTCCACTGCCCGTCCAATCCATCGGCATTCTATCCCTTGCTGTCTTGACGATATACATCTTGCCTTCAGCCTCAGCAATATAATCAATATACAGTCTGCTGCCCAGCAGCTCGCCATCCAGTTCAATATGAATAGGAACACGATGCTTGCCGGACAACACCTCATAGCCTGCCCGCTCCAATAAGATAATGTTCTCATCATCGGCAGTCAGCACCCCGCCTTTGCCAAGCTTCAGGCGGTTCACACTATAAGGCTCATGCAGCCAACGGTAGAAAGCTCGGTACAGCCAAAATAAAAGAAACGCTCCAGCAACCAGCATAACAAACCAGTCACCGTACTTCTCCATATGCAGCCCCCCCGTCTGAATTGATCCATTACATAAATGGTTCGTGACGAAGGATGCATATTCCTGTTTATATCGCAAAGCGAACGCATGTTTGGTTTCTTCAGTTTATCAAAACCAACGCCTATCTGTAAAGTGAAAAATAAAAGGGACACCTCAACCGATGAATATGGTTAAGGTATTCCCTTA
The DNA here is from genome assembly GCF_059686975.1 of Paenibacillus xinjiangensis. NCBI lineage: Bacteria > Bacillati > Bacillota > Bacilli > Caryophanales > Paenibacillaceae > Paenibacillus > Paenibacillus xinjiangensis. The sequence continues at coordinate 198,661 of NZ_JCAALS010000004.1, forward strand.
TTTGCAAGAACTATGACTTCTTAGCGATGAAAGTGTCACTTGCCTGACGAACAAGCTCTGACAATGCTTCATCACTAGGAATATGAGAATTAGGCTCATTCGTCCAAAGCCAATAAGCCAGAAACTCAATATTGCCTTCCCCGCCTGTAATAGGTGAGAATGTTACATCCTGCAGTTGATATCCAAATCCAGCAGCTGCAGTCAATACTGTGCGAAGTACTTCTGCATGCACAGCAGCATCACGTACCACGCCTGATTTGCCAACCTTTTCTCTGCCGGCTTCGAACTGCGGCTTAATAAGTGCTACAATACCTGATCCTGGACTAAGCAGAGCTCCTAGTGCAGGCAATATAAGCTTTAAAGAAATGAAGGATACATCTATAGTAGCAAACGTTGGTGGAGGACCCTCCAAGTCTGCTGGCTGTGTATAGCGGAAGTTCGTTCTTTCCATGACACAAACTCGTTCATCCTGGCGAAGCGAATAATCAAGCTGATTATAACCAACATCAATCGCATAGACGAATGATGCGCCATTCTGAAGTGCGCAGTCTGTAAAGCCTCCTGTAGAAGCACCAATATCAAGCATGACACGATCTTTGAGATCGATGCTGAATGCTTTAATGGCCTTCTCCAGCTTCAAGCCTCCACGACTGACATAAGGATGAATAGCGCCCTTCACCTTAATATCAGCATCTCTCGACACTTTCATTCCACTCTTATCAATTGGCTCATCGTCAACCAGAACCAGTCCTGCCATTAATGCAGCTTTGGCCTTCACCCTGCTGTCATAGAATCCGCGCTCCACCAGCAGTACATCTATTCTTTCCTTAGGTGTCGTTGTCATCTTTCTCCTTCAGCCATTCAGTGCTGCCCTGTAGCCCGCATTTTGCGGCCAGGCTGCATGTTTTTAAGCTCTGTTGCAACTCTGTCAGCAGTCAAGCCAACCTCAATCTGCTGTTCTTTGATCGAGCCATGCTCAATGAACAGATCCGGTACGCCAATGATACGAACAGGTACACCGTAGATACCCTGCAAGGAATAGAACTCAAGCACAGAACTACCGAACCCGCCAAGCTCTGAGCCTTCTTCAAGCACAATGATGTTCTTGCCTTCTGCAGCAAGAGCAAGCAGCATTTGCTCATCAAGCGGCTTAATAAATCTTGCGTTCACGACGCGTACATTCATTCCGTCACGCTTCAACAGCTCTGCTGCTTCTTCAGCTACTGTAATCATCGGCCCTAGCGCCAGAATGACAGCTGAATCACCCTCACGTACTGTCTCCCAGGTTCCGATCGGAATAGGAAGCAGCGCATCATCCATTGGTACGCCCGTACCGCTTACACGTGGATACCGGATTGCGATTGGACCTTCATTATAATCGACCGCAGTTTTCATCATGCGGCGAAGCTCATTCTCATTCTTAGGCATCATAATAACCAGATTAGGGACATGACGTAAGAATGCAATATCATAGACACCGTGATGAGTCTCACCGTCCGGACCTACGAAGCCTGCGCGATCAATCGCAAAGATGACATTCGCATTTTGCCTACAGATATCATGTACGACCTGATCGTATGCACGTTGTAAAAAGGTGGAGTATACCGCGAAAACAGGCTTCAGACCCTCTAAAGCCATCGCTGCAGACAACGTAGCCGCATGCTGCTCCGCGATTCCAACATCTATCATCCGATCCGGGAATCTGGCTGCAAATTTGAGTAGTCCTGAACCACCTGGCATTGCCGGAGTAATGGCAATTATGCGCTCATCCTGTTCTGCGAGCTCAATGAGCGTACTGCCGAATACATCCGTATACATAGGAGGACCAACTGCCTTGACCACTTGGCCGGATTCAATTTTGTATGGCGTTATGCCATGCCACTTGAATGAATCCTGCTCTGCAGGAGAATAACCTTTACCTTTGACAGTAATAACATGTACAAGTACAGGACCAGGAATGGAATCTGCCTGCTTGAACAGCTCAATCATCTGCTCAATATCATGTCCGTCGACAGGACCTAGATAGGTAAGACCGAACTGCTCGAACAAAATACCGCTAACCAGCAAATATTTCAGACTGTCCTTGAAGCGCTCGGCTGTCTTAGCCAGCTTCCCGCCAATTGCAGGAACCTTAGTGAGTAAATGATGAAGCTCGTCCTTTGCTTTCTGATAGTGGCGATCCGTACGTATTTTGCTCAAATAAGCATGCAGGGCTCCCACGTTCGGTGCGATGGACATTTCATTATCATTAAGTACAACAATTAAATTTCTCTTCTCGTCACCGATATGGTTGAGCGCCTCTAAGGCCATCCCGCCCGTAAGAGCTCCGTCACCTATGACAGCAACTACACGATTCTTATCGCCTTTCAGATCCCGAGCAAGCGCCATGCCCATTGCAGCAGACAACGAAGTACTGCTATGGCCTGCTTCCCACACATCATGCTCGCTCTCAGAGCGCTTTACGAAACCGCATAAGCCCTTATACATCCGTAGAGTATCAAAACGATCTTTGCGGCCAGTTAAAATTTTATGAACGTAAGATTGATGGCCCACATCAAAAATAAATTTGTCATCAGGACTATCGAATAAATAATGGAGGACAAGTGTGAGCTCCACCACTCCAAGGTTCGGAGCTAGATGTCCACCAGTAGCGGAAAGCTTTTCTATAAGAAACTGACGAATCTCATCCGACAGCTGCTCCAGTTCTTTCATTGATAGTGGCTTCAAATCTTCAGGTCCATTTATATGGTCTAGCAGCACGTTGCTTCCTCGCTTTCTGGAATACTGTCATTTCCGTATTCCAATAGACGTTAAACATTTGAATAATTATAACATAAGGCTGAATGGTTTCCCAATCCACGCCTTTCTATTGCTATGTTAATACTCACGTTGTACCAAATAATCTGCGATTTGAAGCAATCTTTCAGGTGATTTGAGCCGCGCTTCCAATACTGCCGATTTCGCTTCGCGTGTCAACAGCTTAACACGAGCTTTACTCTCCTCAATACCGAGCAAGAAGGGATAGGTAACCTTTTGCTGCTCAACGTCGCTGTTTGTTTTTTTACCCAGCTTCTGCTCATCACCTATAAGGTCAAGAATGTCATCCTGGATTTGAAAAGCTAGACCAATATTGCGGCCATATTGTTCCAAATGCGCCAATTGCTCCGAAGATGCTCCGCCAATTCTTGCTCCCGCAGTAACGGAGAATACGATCAAATCACTTGTTTTGTGGAGATGAATGTACTCAAGCTCCTCTATAGATGTAATTCCCTGCTCTCCCTGCATATCAGCCACTTGCCCGCCTACCATGCCTTTTGCTCCTGCCAGCATTGCTAAATCCTCGACAATATCGAGAGCAACCTGAGCGTCTATGCCACCCTTGCGAGCAGCCTGTGGTATGAGATGGAAGGCATGCGTTAGCAGGGCGTCGCCAGCAAGAATCGCCAGTGCCTCTCCGTAAACCTTATGGTTCGTCAGCTTACCGCGCCGATAATCATCATTATCCATTGCTGGCAGATCATCGTGGACGAGGGAGTACGTGTGGATAAATTCGATTGCACAGGCAACGGGCATGGCATGCTCCTGTATAGAGTCACTCCCATTGACTGCCTCCGCCGCAGCAAGAACGAATACGGGCCTGAGCCTTTTGCCGCCTGCTTCCAGAGAATACAGCATCGACTCTCGCAATTGAGCCGGAACATTCCACTGCGTTGGCAAAGCCTTGGCAATCGATTGTTCCACCAGCTTCGCACGTTCCGCTAAGTATGAGTTGATTTCAACTGGCACGTTCAACGTTATTCCCCTTTATCCTCGCTTGCTGGTGCAAACGGTTTTTTCTGAAATCCTTGCTCCGTTTCAATTAAAAGCTCAATTTTACGTTCTACCTGTTCAAGCTTGCCTCCGCACAATTGGGATAGCTTCATACCTTCCTGAAACAAATCAATAGCCGTCTCAAGCGGTACATCTCCATTCTCCAGCTGCGCGACGATTAGCTCCAATTGTTCCATCGCTTGTTCAAAGCTAAGTTCTTTATTGTCCTTTGCTGCCATCGTTTCCTGCCCCTCTCATCGACCATACATGGCAATCCAGCTGTCCATCAGCTACTTTGACTTTTACAACATCGCCTGGCTGGACTTCTGCAATTGATTTGATTAGATGCTGCTCTGACTCATCGTATACAAGACTATAGCCTCGTGACATAACTTTTAGTGGGCTTAGAGCATCCAACTGTCTAATCGTACCATACAGCTGTATTTTTCTTTGTTTGACCGCACCTTGCATCGCTTGTTCTAGTCGCTTGCTATTAGTCTGCAATCGCTTGACAGCATAAGCAGCCTGTTCACCTGGATGATGGCCCGCTAAGCTGCTGCTCAACCGCTCAAGCTTAGCTCTCCCACGTTCAGATACACGAAGCGTGCGCTGCTGCAGCCGTTCCTGCAGACGGTCCAGTCGCTGCGCTTGCTCTAATAGATATTTACGCGGGTATAAGAAAAAGGGCGATCTCCGCGCACGTTGAAGCTTTTCCTTACGACTCTGGAGCATATATCTTAGCGCTTGCTCCAGTCTCTGCTGCATACGACTCAATTGCTGCGCCAGCTCTGCTGCATGGGGTACTGCAAGCTCTGCAGCAGCAGTTGGTGTAGCAGCCCGTAGATCGGCAACGAAATCTGCTATTGTAAAATCAGTCTCATGTCCTACAGCACTAATAATAGGAATGATGGACGCAGCTATGCTTCTAGCTACTGACTCTTCATTGAAAGCCCATAGCTCTTCAAGCGACCCGCCGCCTCTTCCAACAATTAATACGTCGATTTCGCCAAAACGGTTCATGGATTGTATAGCTTGTACAATTGAGGGCGCAGCTTGCGTTCCCTGTACGACTACAGGGTATATGTATATAGGTATTGAAGGATATCTTCTATGAAGCGTAATAATAATATCGCGGACAGCCGCGCCGGTAGGTGAAGTAATGACTCCGACCGCTCTAGGGAAACGCGGAATGGGCCGTTTGCGCGATTCGGCAAACAAGCCTTCCGTCTCCAGCTTAGATTTAAGCTGCTCATAGGCGAGATATAAGCTTCCAATCCCATCAGGTTGCATGGAATTCACATAAAATTGATAGTTACCGTCCCGCTCATAGACCGACACGTTTCCTCTTGCCATCACTTTAGTACCTTCCCGAGGGATAAAGGGCAACTTGGCATTATGCGAAGCGAACATAATGCATTTCAGTCGACTGTCCTTATCTTTGAGAGTAAAGTACATATGTCCACTTGAATGATGAGTGAAATTGGAAATTTCCCCGCGCAGCCAAACATCGCTGAGCAGGGAATCCGATTCAAGCTTCATTCCGATATATCGGTTAATCTCTTTGATAGAATAAATGCGAGGTTGATTCGCCATACGAACCGTCACTCCCCGACTTGGTTTGCACGTTTGGCAGCAGTAATTGTATTGGTCATAAGCATAGTAATGGTCATCGGACCAACGCCACCAGGGACAGGTGTAATGTGTCCTGCTGTCTCCAAGCAATCCTCATAATCAACATCGCCAGCAAGCTTGCCATCTGGAAGACGATTAATGCCAACATCAATAACAATAGCTCCTGGCTTAACGAATTTACGATCAATCGCTTTGGCTTTGCCAATGGCTACAACAAGAATATCCGCTTGCTTAGCAAGCTCTTCCATATTAGCCGTACGGGAGTGGCAGATCGTTACCGTTGCATGCTCTCTGAGCAGCAGCATCGCTACCGGCTTGCCCACAATGTTGCTTCGACCAATAACAACGGCATGTTTGCCTGCAATTTCGACTCCGCTGCGTTTAATAAGCTCAATAACGCCAGCAGGTGTACATGGCAGCAGGCTGTCATCGCCAATAACAAGATTGCCTACGCTCTCAGGATGGAAGCCATCTACATCTTTTTCAACTGCAATAGCATCAATAACTGCTTTTTCATTGATGTGCTTAGGCAAGGGAAGCTGCACGAGAATACCATTAATAGAAGTCTGATTGTTCAGCTTGTCGATCAGAGCGAGTAATTCCTCCTCAGAGGCTGTCTCTGGAAGGCGGTGCACCTCGGAATAAAAGCCCAATTGCTGGCAGGCTTTCTCCTTAGAGCCTACATATACCTTAGAGGCAGGATCTTCACCAACTAGTACAACTGCAAGACCCGGAACAACTCCAAGCTCCTTCAATGCAGCAGCGTCTCTTTTCAATTCTTCGCGTATTTGGTCAGATATCTTTTTTCCTTCAATAACTTGTGCACTCATCGTGTCTCTCTCCCCTTCATGCAGGCCTGTATGCCGCTAATTAAATAGTCGATTCAGGATTAATCTTGATGCCCTCAAGCTCTTGCATGAGCTTGCCAAGCACACCATTAACGAACTTGCCGGATTCTTCGGTGCCAAAATGCTTCGCAAGCTCAATGGCTTCGTTGATGGCCGCTTTAGGCGGAACATCTTCACGGAACACCATCTCATAACAAGCAAGTCGTAGAACTTGGCGATCAACGCGTGATAGCCGGTCTACCTGCCAGCCTGTCAAGAACTGCTGCAGCATGTCATCAATAGCTGCTTTGCGCTCTGCAACTCCGAGAACAAGCTCACGGACATATTGATCCGTTTGGTCATTCTCAATGAATTCAGCTCCGATCTCATTCTCCGAACGAGCCTCTTCCATCAACATATCGACTGCTTCAGTAGCTGTTACATCATTCATTTCCATCTGGTACAAGCTGGATACTGCTATTTCACGTGCTATTCTTCGTTTCATGTTACCCTCCAAGGGCAGTTACTCTGCCGATGTATATTGTATTGTAATAAAGTCATAAAAACCGCTGAAGCTTTCATTTAGTAAGCAGCATTTCAGCGGTCTGTGTCTATGAAACAAAAGGCACAGGCCTTTTACTTCAAAAAAACCTATGATCTCTTCCCTGCCCGGAGCTTGCGGCAATCCGGCTTCCGGAGTACGGAGGAGATCACAGGATCATCTAAACGGACGAAATCTTTCGATTAACCCATCCCATATTCGTTGCCATGGAACCATAGAGCCAATCTGTAAGTCCTTCTGTTTGCCAATCCAATATCCAGCAGAGACGAGCAGTATGAAAAACAGCATGTCCCAAAACCCGGCAAACAAGTACACAAATCCAAAAAACAGTCCGGCAGCAGCGCCGACCGTCCGTTTTCCATAGGATGCCCAGTACTCCCTCCACATCGGCGAACTCACCTCTATTCCACGCGACTCTTATAGGTCCCGGATTGAATAACATTGGCTACGAATACTGCAACATTCATAACAGGTATGCCTGTTATTTCTTCCAGATGCTCTTTGACCGATCGTTGAATATCCTCTGTCAATACAGGGATGGAGCTCTCTCCATCTACAACCGCTCTCAGCACAATATCTAGACCTGCGTCCGAAGCTCTTATGCGTGCTCTCAGATCTTTGACTCCGCGTTGCTTGGAAGCCGCCTTCAGAGCAAGATTCTCAATTGTTTCAATAGAAATCCGGATGTCGCCAAATTCGGTTCTCTGATCAATGGATGGCGCTGATGATGAACCACGCTGTAGTGAAACGATAAAAAAACGTAAGCTAAGGACAAATAGCACCAGCCCAATAACGATAACTGTAATCTGGATCGATTGGGTACGGTATAATTCGTCAATCATATCACTGAGGTTGCCCTTCGGTATCCATTTGAAACCGACGCAAGCAATAAATATGGAGATCGCTCCAATGATTATGCTGTAAAAAAACAAGAGCAGCTTGTCTATGATTCTAATCAACGTATGGCCTCCTCCCATCAGAGCGAATAAAACCCCCTGCGCCGAGCGGCATGCCCATCACGAGGGGGTTAGTGTTCTAATTAATTATTTAACGCGCAATTGTTGTTCTTCTTCATCCGGCTTATCCAATGCTTTGAAGTGCACATCGTGAATATGTACGTTCACTTCAATGACATTAAGACCTGTCATTATCTCGATGGAACGTTTCACATTGCGCTGAATTTCCGAGGCGATCTCTGGAATTCGGTTGCCGTATTCCACAATAATGGATACGTCTACAGCAGCTTCGCGCTGACCGACTTCGACTTTCACACCTTTGGACAAATTCTTACGACCTAGCAGCTCAACAATACCGCCAGCGAAGCCCCCGCTCATACCAGCTACTCCCTCTACCTCAACGGTAGCTAGTCCGGCGATTACTTCAATCACTTCGGGTGCGATCTGAATCGTACCAATGTCCGTTTTCTCATAATCTGCAGCAATTGTACTCATGATGGTTGTACACCTCCCTAAAGTTGCGCGTCCCAGGTTTCAAAAACCGGGTGAATCCTCCGCATCTTATTCCTATACTATAACATTCGGCGTGAAATATGACAAACAGTTACTGTTTGTATAAGACTATGTTTGCGGGCTGTTCACATCATATTCTTCTAAAAACTTAATATCGAAATTGCCTTCGATAAAAACAGGATGATTCAGCAGCTTCTGATGGAACGGAATTGTCGTCTTAATGCCTTCAATAGCAAATTCCGACAAAGCACGCTTCATACGAGCAATAGCTTCCTCACGCGTTCTACCCCATACGATAAGCTTCGCAATCATCGAATCATAATGCGGAGAAATCGTATAGCCCGGATATACAGCACTATCAACCCGAACGCCCGTACCGCCTGGTGGAAGATAAAAAGGAATGTTACCAGGTGATGGCATGAAGTTGCGCTCGGAATCTTCCGCATTAATCCGGCATTCAATCGCCCAGCCATTAATCGACAGATCCTCTTGCTTAAATGAAAGCGGATTGCCCTCAGCAACGGAGATCATTTCTTTAATCAGATCGACGTTCGTAATCATCTCTGTTACCGGATGCTCGACCTGAATACGCGTATTCATCTCCATGAAGTAATAATTGTCATCTGGTCCAAGCAAGAACTCAAGCGTCCCTGCGCCGGAATAATTAACAGCCAGCGCAGCTCTTACTGCAGCTTGTCCCATCCGTTCACGAAGTGCTGGTGTCAGCACCGGACATGGAGCTTCCTCAACAAGCTTCTGACGACGTCTCTGCACCGAGCAATCACGCTCGAATAGATGCACCGCGTTGCCATGCTTGTCAGCCATGATCTGAATCTCAACATGCTTCATACCCGTCAAATATTTTTCTAGATATACACCTGCGTTACCAAAAGCCTTCTGGGCTTCCTGCTGCGCCGTTGTAATTTGCTGAACGAGAGACTCTTCATCCTCAGCAATACGAATCCCTTTGCCTCCGCCGCCCGCAGTCGCTTTTATAATGACAGGGTATCCGATACCCCGCGCAAGTCGAATAGCTTCTTCCATATTCTCAATTAGGCCATCAGAGCCTGGGATTACTGGAACATCCGCTGCCTTCATCGTAAGCTTGGCTACAGCTTTATCCCCCATTTTACTAATCGCTTCTGGAGAAGGGCCGATGAATGTAATGTTGCACGATTCACATATTTCAGCGAAATCAGCATTCTCCGCTAAGAACCCATAGCCTGGATGTACGGCATCACATTCTGTAATCGTTGCAACACTCATCAGATTCGTCAGATTCAAGTAGCTGTCCTTCGAAGCTGTTGGTCCGATGCAATAAGCCTCATCCGCTAGACGAACATGCAAGGAATCGCGGTCGGCTTCCGAATATACGGCAACAGTAGCAATCCCCAGCTCGCGACAAGCACGGATAATTCTAACGGCAATCTCGCCGCGGTTAGCAATCAATACTTTTTGGAATTTCACGTTTAGTTACTCCTTTCAGACAACGGTTTCTCCAATCAGGAGCAAATATGTTATTCCGCCTTAACGAGGAAGAGCGGTTGACCGTATTCAACCAGTTGACCGTTAGATACGAGCACCTCGACGATCTCTCCGCGCACTTCAGCTTCCAGCTCATTCATGAGCTTCATAGCTTCAATAATGCAGACGATGCTCTTATCCGTTACACGATCGCCAGCTTTGACGAATTCTGCGGCATCCGGTGAAGGAGAGCTGTAGAACGTACCTACCATCGGAGATTTGATCTGATGCAGATTCTCGTTAATTGTTGGAGCTGCTGCAGGTGCTTGTTGAGCAACGCCTGGGTTGCCAGTCGGTTGCTCAGCATATACAGGAACGGCCGATGGCGAATATGTATGCGTAATTGGGGCTGCTTGTACATTCACCACTTCTGTCTTGCCTGGTTTACGAATGAGCAAACGTGCCCCTTCATTTTCAATTTCCAGCTCTTGAACGGAGGTTTGATCAACCAGTTTGATCAATTCTTTAATCTCGCTCAATTTGAACATGAATTTTTCACTCCTTAAAGGTTTGCGGTAGCAGAACCGCTTCGTAAGGTTACACCTAAGTTTTACAGCAGCAAATCCGCTTCGTAAGCTCTTACGGTAGCGGCAGCCACCTTGTCCGCCCTGTTTACGGCGTTTTATGTTTGTTATACACAATTCTTTCACATAACGTTTAATATTATAGCATAAACACTACGGAAGACGAACCTCTTTTTTAATGATCCTCATTTGGAGGGGAAGATTGTTCCCGAATGATGTGAGGGTACGCTCAATTGGCGGCTAAAGGGAAGAGGCCGAGCAGGAGAAGTCTCCGCCCAGCCTCTATTGGTAGCATTACCCTTAGTTGGATTATTATTAAGGTACGAACTGAACAGAGATTTGCTCAGGGCTCACTTCAAGTGTTGTCATAACAAGCTCAATAATATCAGCTGCTTGACTTTTTTCTAGCTTTTCACTTTCCACCAGCACGTTGTATCGGTCATTCTGCTCATCGATAATGGCTGTGTGGAAATCCTTCATTAATTCTTCCTCTAGGCTCGTCAGCTTCGTGTTTTTCTCTTCCAGAAGGCTAAGCTCATTAGCAGCTGCTGTTACTTGCTCTTGCGTGTTTTTCTGCGTATTCGCTATGATAGCTAGAAGCTCATTCGACTTCTCGTCATATTGCTGGGTTCGTTTGAGCTGTGCCTCGGCAAAATCACTGGAGATCACTGTTCCTTGCGCTTCGAGCTGCTCCAGAACCTCTTGATCCTCAGGGCTGATCTCCGTGCTGTCAGTCGTCTGAACTTCATCTGGCACAATTCCCGTGCTTCCAGCTGCTGCGCTTGTTGCATTTTGATTCGTGCCTTGCTCCGTCTGAGTTCCATCTGTCAGCAGATCTGGCGAGCTTGAGTCCTGTGTGAATAAGTAATAGGCTGATAATACTACCATTAAACTAAGCATCGATACGAGCCAAATCGTTTGTCTTTTCGTGTTCATAAGAACAGCCTCCTAATAATGGAATTGGTTTTATTGCTTGCTTGGCGCCACGGAAATTCGGTTGACAGGGACATTCACGCCTTTCTCCACTGCATCTATGATGAGGCGTCTCACGGTCGCATTCTCAGCGCCTTTGGCGACGATCAGCACTCCGCGGATACGCGGATTAATCGTTTTGGTTACGATAGGCTTCTGATCACCAGACACCTCTACAATGACGACCTTGCCTTCCTTCGTAACCGTGCTTATATGTCTTCGACCACCGTTTTTGTCATTCTCGTCCGTAATCGATTGTGACTGACTCTCTTCACGTTCAAAAATCGTCTCCTCCGTCGAATCAATCGTCACCATCACGTCCACGGTACCGACTCCAACGATTTTCTCCAGTATTTCTTTGAGCCTGCTCTCAAGCGGCTGTTCGATGGCCTGAAAGGGTGAGCTGTCTGATGTGACCTTGCCGTTCCATGCAGCCTCATCCACAGGGAGAGGATTCGGATCCTGAGAGGAGGGCTCGACCTTATCAAAGGTTAGGAAGGAATTCAATACCATAAGCGCTGCCCCAATACAGCCGATAATAAGCAATAGACGCAATGTTTTTACTCGCTTCGGTCCTCCGGGACCGCCTCCGCCAACGACGGATTCTAATCCTTCCAGCCATTTGGCCACGGCATCACCCCTCTCCCTCTCTCAAACCCAGCTCTATTCTTCCAGCTCTCTTGCTGCCGGCTGACGTATGACAATGATATCCGGTTTAATCCCCCAAGCATCGGCCAGCACACTGCGGATTTGCTCATCAACTGCTGGCTCCACCCTGGCCCATACCTCCGCGGCTTCACTCACTGATGCATCATCAGAATGCTCACCCTCAGCTTCTTCTTCTCCTACAGGCTCAACAGCGACCTCACCAATATCAACATCAACCGCAACAGGCTCAACATCCTGAACATTTCTCTGCTGTTTGGGTGAATCCTTATTACTGTCTATACCGGATGGACCCGATGATGCGAAGGTGACCATAACGCCATCTATATAAGGCACCATCTCTTGTCCATTCTTCACCCATCGCAGCTGCACCTCAACGGTATCTATCGGAGCATTCGTTCTCTCGACAAGTTCTTGCTTCATTGCAGACTCCAAGGTTCGCTTCGTCAAGGCAGCCGCTTCCTCATTTCGCTTCTCGCTAAGCTTCGTCGCATTTTGATTAATGTCCTCCAGAGTGGGCATCTTGATCTTGTACTCCGAGGCACTCTCTTCCCACAGCTGTATGCCATTATTCAATCTCGCATTGAAATCGCCTTGCAATAGTCGAAGCACTGGAGACAATATCGTTAGCAGAATGAGTAAGCCGATTACAAGTCTCGCATAACGCTGCATCGATTTGTTAGGTAGGATAAGCTCTACGAGCACGGCAAGCATAATGACAGCGATAATATCCTTCAGCCACTCACTCAGCCAGGTAATCATCTCTCCAGCTCCTTTCCTTGACGATTGCTGTCAACGCACCATAATTGCAGCATTGCCGGCTGTTAATACAATCGTCACCGCCAGGAAGAACATCAGACTGACAGCAGCAAGTGCAGCGAATACGTAGATCATCGTCTTTCCAATCGTCTGCAGGCAATCAATGATCGGTGAATCTCCAAGAGGCTGCATGACCGCCGCGGATACATTGTAGATCAGCGCAAGCGTCAAAATTTTGATAGCCGGGAATGCACAGAGGAACAGCAGAATAATCACGCCAGCTAGACCGATCGCGTTCTTGGCAAGCATAGATGCTGAGATAACGGTATCTGCTGCATCCGAGAACATGCGTCCGACTACTGGAACGAAGTTACCCGTTACGAACTTCGCTGTCCGCATCGTAATGCCGTCCGTCACGGCTCCTTTGGCACCTTGTACAGAGATGACCCCGAGAAATACAGTGACCAGAACCCCCATAACGGCTACCCCGATATTTTTGAGCAGATTAGCGAGCTGTGTAACTTTGAATTTATCTGTTAATGCACTGACGATATGCAGGACCGCCGAGAAGAACAGCAGCGGGAACACGACGGTGTAGATCAATGTGCCAACCGCATGTATCATAAAAATAATAAGGGGATGCAGCACAGACACTGTAACGATATTGCCCATCGAAGCCAGCAGTGTAAGGAGCAGCGGCATCATCGCCAGCATGAATTGAATCATTCCGCCAATCGCATCCTTGGCATAGCCTATTGCCACATGAAAGCTGTTGACCGCAATGATAACTAGCACCATGTAAGCGATGGAGTAAGCTACTTTACTAACGGCGTTCCGTTCAAAAGCGTTCTGCAGCGTTTCGAGTACCATGCTGAACACCGTAAGCATCACGATCGTGACCAGAAGCTTACCGTTATACAGCACCTCGTGGAAGAAATAGCTCAGCAGCCCCTTCAGCACTGTCTCCAGCTTGAGCCCTTCTCCGCCAGGCATGATCATTTCGAAGAAGCTCGGTATTTGCTGATCTGGAAAAAACCCCCCATAGTCGTCCTTCAGCTTATTCCAATACTGCTCCACCGCTTCCGTGTCCATATCCTCAAGCTGAGATCCTGTCAGTTGATCTGGCAGCATCCCTGCCCCCGCCTCCGGACTGCTCGGAGCTTCTGCCCCTGAAACCGCTGGAGCAGGTGCCAGCAGGAAGAGCAGCAACGAACACAACACAGCCGCAAGCAGCTTAGCAATCACTCGGGATAACTTATTCATTCTTCGCATCAGCTCCCCGCCGGCAGAAGGCCCATGACCGTCTCCACAATGACGCTGATAATAGGAACAGCCATGACGAGTATAAGAACTTTACCAGCAAATTCGATCTTGGATGCTATGCTCTCTTGTCCGGCATCTCGAACAATCTGTGCTCCGAATTCAGCAATATAGGCGATGCCAATGATCTTCAGAATGGTCTTCAAATAGATCGATGGGATGCCAGAGCGGTTTGCCAGATCTTCCAGAACGGTTATGACCGATTCGATCTTGCCAATTAAGAATAAGAAAATGAAAATGCCTGTAAATGCTGCAAGCAGGAATGCGAACAGCGGCTTTTGTTCCCTGATGACGAGAATAAGGACGGTAGCAATAAGTCCAAGACCGACAATTTGAATGATTTCCACTTGGTTCACCTACTTGCTTGCTGCTTCTCAGTACTCTTCATTGAAATAAAAAAATCGTTTTGATCTCTTGAAACAGATCATTAAGCATTCGGACCACCATGAACAATACAACAACAAATCCGATGAGCGTAACCCAGTGCGCCATATCTTCTTTCCCCATCTGCTTAAGCACCGTATGAATCATTGCGATAATGATCCCGATGCCTGCTATTTGGAAAATGGCGCTCACATCCATGTTCATTTGAGCGGCACCCCACTAAACCATCAATATGACGACAAGCACTGCGATCAATACGCCTAGGCTTTTCCACATTTTCTCGTAACGGGCTTGATCTTCTCTTGCTGCGTCTTCTTCCGTCTTCAATTGAAGCAGCGCAAGACGCAGATGCTTCATCTGATCCTCCTTGTCACTAATACCCAGAGCTGAGCCAAGCCGCAGCAGAACCGCTTGCTCATTAGCACGCATCGAAGTGAGCGGCCATCCGTTATGAACGGCCTGCTCCCAGCTCTCCCGAAAGGATAGCTCGCTGGAGCCAGAAATTCCGCTCGCTGCTTCCGCCAAGATGGCTGACATGGGAGGTGGAACATTGTGCGCCGTCCGCTCCAGCGCCTCGGGCAGAGGCGTCTGCCCATAGCCAATCTCCGTCTCCAGCCGCTGCAAGGCATGGGCGACCTGACGAAGCTGACGAGGCCTAGCTGCAAACCTTGCGGCCTGTTGAAAACCGTACATTGTTCCCGCGAAGAGAATCAGAACAGCACCTAGCAGCTTGATCACAGTCCATCGCCCCTAAGGAGACTGCTAGCGAGGGGAGCTCGGTCCATGTCGCCTCGCAGATCGATACCTGTAGGCTCCCTTGCACCAGGCCCCTTTCCACTTGAGTCAGCAGCGACCACCCGGTGCATGAAGCCCTCGGCTGTGCGTCTAAGCTCAACGACAAGGGAGAATGCTCCATCCTCCAGCAGCTTGCGCAGAACAGGTCGTCCACGCGCATCCTGAAGATCATAAGCATGAGCAGTTGCGATTACACTTATTCCTGCATGACTAGCCTCCCTGATCGCCTCGCCATCCTCAGGACGGCCTATTTCATCTGCTATTACAATCTCCGGGGACATGGAGCGCAGCAGCATCATCATGCCTTCCGCCTTCGGACATGCATCCATGACATCGGTGCGAGGACCGATATCGAAGGTTGGTATGCCCCTTATAGATGCTGCTATCTCCGAACGCTCGTCCACAATTCCAACCTTTCTGCCCTGCCAGCCAACCGCTTCTCCAAGTCCCCACAGCCCGTAGCTGACGGAACGTGCTATATCTCGAATAATGGTCGTCTTCCCTTGCTGGGGAGGGGCAAGAATAAGCGTGGAGTGAATCGTTCTGCGGCTTCGATCTAGCAGCTTGGGCAGAAGATGATTGGATGAACCAATGACCTCCCGCGCAATTCGAATGTTGAATGCGCCAATATCGCGAATGCCTCTTACGTTCCCGCTGTCCAGCACCGTACGGCCGGCTAGTCCGATTCTATGGCCGCCAGCGACGGTGATAAACCCCCTCTTAAGCTCCTCTTCCATAGCATAGAGTGAATAATTCGTAATTTTCTCCAGCAGCTTTCTGCACATATCGGCCGTCGGCTTGAATGCTCCGTCAGCTGTTAATCGGAGTGTTCCGTCCGTCGCAGCGAATCGCGATTGCCCGCGAATCCCGATCTCGAGCGGTCTTCCCTCACGTATGCGAATCTCTTCAAGCTGCTCCATAGCTGATTCTGGCATTCTCTCAAGAACAGCCTTCAGCTCCAACGGCAGCAGGTGCACCACGCGGCTTAGCATGTGATCATCACTCCCGGATGTTTGTCCTTCGTAGTATCATTTGTATGCTTCATTAGCAAAAATATGTCTACAAAGCTTGCAATTAGTAGAATCGAATCTACTATTTCTTCAGCACACCAATGAGCAAGCAAGCTACTCCAGCCGCTATCCAAGCCAGCTTCCCGAATGATAGCTTATCCGACAGACCCACCAAGCCAATTGTTGTCGTAGCGATTAATATAAGCGGACCTACTAAAGCAAGAGATGAATTAACGACTAGCGCCTTATCCACTTGATTCAGTCGAAGCATCAGCAGAGCTGCACTTATTTCAATTGTCCCTGATGTCATCCGCAGCAGGGCCATGGTCAATACGATTTTATTAATCACAGCATAATAACCTCCCTTGCATATGACGTAACGATGCCTTTGAAGAGCCTTCCATTAGGTCTATGCTCTATCATATGCAAGCTTGTCTTGCATTCATGCCAGTCTAACGGGCACACGCCTAGCATTCTGTGCATATATTGCTTGCATGATTGGATCTTAGGAACTTATTGATACGGGGAAAGGAAGACGAACCATTATGCAGGTGCAGGTGATATCCAGCACGAATGAGGCTAGCTCCGCACAATTTCATCATAAAACCGCCATTATTGTCGACGTTCTCAGAGCCACTAGTACGATTGTGACTGCTCTTGCAGCCGGGGCATCCGGTATTATACCGATTGAGACTGTCATGGAAGCACGCGCTGCTCAGCGTCCTGGCGATTTACTCGGAGGAGAACGCTATTGTCGCAAAATTCCTGGATTTGATCTGGGCAACTCTCCTGATGAATATCGGCTTGGCGCAATTAAGAACCATCGCATTATATTAACGACTACGAATGGCACTAGAGCTATTCAGAAGTCCATGCGGGCGGATTATGTATTAACAGCTTCCTTGCTCAACGCTTCGGCCTGTGCGAAGGCGGCGGTCGATCTGCGTCGTGATGTAGTTATTCTATGTGCTGGCAACAATGATGAATTCGCCATGGAGGATGGACTATGTGCGGGCTTGCTGCTGGAGAAACTCAAGCTTCTAATGAGTACCCCTCTGGAGATGGATGACTTCGGCATGGCGATGCTCGCCTTCTATCATCATCGCAGCTCCTTCATACAAGATACCGTGTTGTCTGGAGTCAGCGGGAGGAAGCTAATTAAGCTAGGATTGAAGAATGATGTGGTTAGCTGCTCTTTCGTTGATCTATATAATGAGGTACCTAGGCTGCAAGGAGATACGCTGATCAGCTCTTGAACTGGATCTGCATAATGATATTCCGTATATATCAAAGCAAAAAAGGACGAAATGACACGATCAGGATTATAGCCTGATCTATCATTTCGTCCTTTTTTTGAAGCATTCACTATCTGCGGTCTTGAGGTCCGCCTACGAATGCTTGCTCTGTCGTGTCTAGTCCATAAGCTGTATGAAGCGCGCGCACAACTTCCTGCAGCGGCTCAGCAGCAATGACACAAGAAACTTTAATCTCTGACGTGCTGACCAGCTTGATGCTGACACCAAGCTCAGAGATCGCTTTGAACATCGTTGCTGCTACTCCAGGGTTGCTCACCATGCCGGCACCAACGATCGATACCTTCACGAGGTTCTGCTCTGATGTGATCTCATCGAAGGAAAGCTCGCCACGGATACCTTCAAGCACCTGTACCGCCTTGTCCTTGTCATCAAGGGATAACGTGAAGGAAAAGTCTGCTTTCCCATCCTGTGCACTGCTCTGTACAATAATATCAACATCAATGCTATTGTTAGCTAATGTACCGAACACTTTCGCGAGCACACCAGGTATATCCTCTACACCGAGAATGCTGATTCTTGCTACATTTTTGTCAAATGCGATGCCGCGAACGACCACGCCCTGCTCCATGACCGCTTCCTCCTTCACACTGGTACCTTCATTTTGCGTAAAGCTGGAACGTACAACAAGCTTCACGTTGTTATGCTTCGCATATTCCACTGCGCGTGGATGAAGCACTGCTGCACCCAAGTGGGCAAGCTCCAGCATCTCGTCATACGAAATTTCATTCAGCTTACGCGCGCATTTCACAACACGCGGATCAGTCGAATAAATACCGTCAACATCGGTATAGATTTCGCATACATCCGCTTCAATCGCTGCAGCTAACGCCACGGCAGTCGTGTCCGAACCCCCGCGCCCAAGCGTTGTAATATCGCCTTCCTCGGACATGCCTTGGAAGCCTGCAACGATAACGATGTTATTCTCATCCAGCTCTTTGAACAGCCGGTCCGGTCTAATATCTGTTATCTTCGCTTTGCTGTGCACTGCCTCTGTGCGAATACCCGCTTGCCAGCCGGTTAAGGAAACCGCCTGATCACCAAGCTGATGTATGGTCATAGACAAGAGCGCAACCGATATTTGTTCGCCGGTCGTCAGCAGCATATCCATCTCCCGCGCGGGCGGATTCGGATTGAGCAGCTTCGACTGGTCGATTAGATCATCTGTTGTATCTCCCATAGCAGATACGACTACAACAATGCGGTTGCCCGCTTGCTTACTTTCAATTATCCGTTTCGCAACTCTCTGCATCCGCTCAGGTGATCCTACCGAGCTTCCGCCAAACTTCATCACTATCAACGACAAAGCTGATTCACTCCCAACCTTGACATATACATACAAGACAATATTATAACACAATACCTGCTTATCTGGGTATATCCAACCATAAAAAAAACCGCTCGAATAAAGCTTCGAACGGTCTGACCCTAGCTGCTAAGCACGGGAGATGTATTTGCCTTCACGTGTATCAACCAGCAGTACATCGCCTTCGTTAATGAAGAGTGGAACTTGTACACTGTGGCCTGTCTCAAGCTTAGCGCTTTTCGTTGCCCCTTGTGCTGTATTGCCTTTCACGCCCGGCTCTGTTTCTACAACTTTCAAGTCTACGCTGTTCGGCATTTGGATGCCGATAATTTCGCCTTGATAGCTGGAGATGTTAACCGTCATGTTTTCTTTCAGGAAGTTAAGCTCCCATTCAAGCTGCGATTTGTCCAGGTTGAACTGGTCATACGTTTCATTATCCATGAATGTATACTCGCTGCCGGAGTTGTACAAATATTGAACAGCACGGTTCTCGATGATCGCGCGGCCAATGCTCTCGCCTGCACGGAACGTTTTTTCTACCACGTTGCCGTTACGCAAGTTTTTCAATTTGGAGCGAACGAATGCCGCACCTTTACCCGGTTTAACGTGTTGAAAATCGGTTACTGAGAAAATATCTCCGTCTACCTCGACGGTTAAGCCTGTTTTAAAATCATTTACTGAGATCACTGCTTATTCCCTCCTGAATTTCCGCATAATAGGTTCCTATCCCAAAGTCAATAATGCCTTTGGAGATGAGGTTAATATTTTAATACCGGATTCCGTGATGACGATATCATCCTCGATACGCACTCCACCGAAGCCGGGGAGATAGATACCGGGCTCAACCGTCACAGTCATGCCGGGGGTTAAAATCATGTCGCTAAGCTTCGACAGTCTTGGATATTCGTGCACTTCCATACCAAGGCCATGTCCGGTGCTGTGGCCGAATTGCTCGCCGTAACCGTATTTCGTAATAATGTCGCGTGTCAGTGCATCCGCTTCCTTACCGGTCATACCAGGGCGAATATGCTCAAGAGCATGAAGCTGCGCTTCCAGCACGATGCTGTAAATTTCACGATGCTTATCCGTCGGAGTTCCAACCACGACTGTTCGAGTGATATCCGAGCAATACCCCTTGTAATAAGCGCCGAAATCCAGCTTAACAAATTCATTATTCCCGATGATACGCTCACTTGCAACGCCATGAGGCAATGCAGAGCGTTCTCCAGAAGCAACAATCGTGTCGAAGGACGACGAGGTAGCACCGTGACTGCGCATATAGATTTCCATTTCGAGCGCAATATCGCTTTCTTTGACGCCAGGCTGCAATAGCTTCACTATATGCTGGAAGGTATCATCCGCCAAATCTGCTGCTTCCTGCATGACCTGCAGCTCAGCTTCATCTTTAACCATCCGCAGCTTCTCAACCAAGCCAGAGGCTGGCTTCAGCTTAATGTCGCCAAGTAGTCCACCCCAAGCCGCATATTCACCATAAGCAACATAGTCCTGTTCAAAAGCGGCGCTTTGAATTCCTTTTTGCTTCAGCAGCTCACGAACACTCTCAATGGGCTTAGGGCCATGCTCAATTAGAGTAAATCCTACAGCCTGCTCAGGTGCTTGTGTCATGTAACGGAAATCTGTCAATAAATAGCTGTCAGCTAGCGTGATGAGGACGGTACCGGAAGAACCGGTAAAACCACTGATGTATTTGCGATTGTATTCGCTTGCGATAATGATCGCTTCCAAGCCCTGTTCGACAAGTAATTGCCGCAGCCGATTCACTCTAACTTGTGACATGAACGACTCTCCTCTCACGTTTAACCATTTTGAAGCTTGCACACAAGGGCCGTTAATCCAAGTACATAACTGTGTCCACCGAAGCCGGCAATTTGTCCGACTGCTACTGGAGCAATAACCGATACATGGCGGAACGACTCCCGTTTATGAATATTGGACAAATGAACCTCAACTACCGGTAGAGCAACCGTGCTTAGCGCATCTCTCAGTGCATAGCTGTAGTGCGTCAGAGCCCCGGGATTAATCAAGATGCCATCAGCTTGGCCGATTGCACTATGTATCCGATCAATAAGAGCGCCTTCGTGGTTCGACTGGAAAAAGTCAACCTCCACGCCAAGCTTTGCAGCTTGTTCTCTTAGATCCTCTTCGATCTGAGCGAGCGTTTCCGTGCCATATATGCCTGGCTCGCGGACTCCGAGCATATTGAGGTTCGGTCCGTTTAATACAACGATTCTAAGCAACTTTACACCTCCCAGGCAGCAGATTTTTGCAGAGTGCAAAAGATCACTTGCCATTTTACCACAAATGCCCGCTGCTTGAGAAGTCATAACTGTGTTAGTGTGCTGTGACCGGCTCTCTGGACGCCTCATCCGTAAATTCGAAGGCAATCGAATAGCCGATAAACAGCCCCCATAATAGAAAAACACAAAATTCTGAGCTTAGTGTATTCCAGCCTGCTGTTGTAACAGACTGAGTCATGCGAAGCAGCGGCCCCAGTATGAGGAAGACGATGGCCCACCATACCGCTCCATATATTAATCCCGGCCAAGGCCCTCTCAGCTTACCGAGAAGGAACATATATAACAGAGCTGCAATTATGGAGAATATAATAAAGCTGCCAATACCGATAACAATTCCCCACCCCGTCTTCAAGAAAGTAGAGCGAAAGAACGGATCGGCCATAATCCCAGGCAGTTCTCTTGTGAACTTCATTTCATAAAACAGCCATCTTATCACTCCCCATATGAGTCCGGCGAAGAAGCCGATCTTAAGGCCATAAATCCACTTATTCGTATGATGGTTCTCTCCATAGCTGTTGCTGTCTCCATCAGGAGAGTGCTGATCTGACTGTGCCATTGCTTAGCCCCCATTTCTTCATATCCTTCCAAGTTATTTGTAGTATGCGAAAAAATCGGCTTGCATAATCATCTTCGCGAAGGGTCTGCAGCATGAGAGACATTGCTGATCCACGTTGGCAATTGCATGATAGATCAAGTACAATAGAATTTAGAATTCATTCTATAATCTTCGTCACCTGATAGGGACGATGCAACTTAAGGAAGGTGACAAGCTCTTGCCGCAAACACCAAAAAGCATTTATGGCGGACAAGCGGTTATTGAAGGCGTAATGTTCGCCGGTAAGCACGTTAACGTAACCGCCGTTCGACGTAAAAATGATGAAATCGTGTTCTATGAAGTGCCCCGCACTTCCCAGCGCTGGGTACAGCGTTTGAAGAAAATCCCGCTCGTGCGGGGTGTAGTTGGAATCGTGGAATCCAGCGCCAAAGGCTCTCAGCATCTGAATTTCTCCATGGAAGCCTATGCGGAGGATGAAGCTGGCGAACAGACCGAAGAAGAAAGAGCAGCAGCAGCCAAAAAAGCCGAAGGCAAATCAGGCTGGAGCCTAAGCATGATCGTAGGCGTGGCTGTAGCAGGCGTCTTATCCTTCATATTCGGCAAGCTTATATTTACTGCCGTACCTGCTGCGCTTGAAGAGCTATTGTTCGCAAATGTATTTGAGAGCAAAATCGGTCATAACCTATTAGAAGGACTTATCAAAATCATATTGCTGCTCGCCTACCTGTACCTCATGTCATTAACGCCTATTATTAAGCGCTTGTTTCAATATCATGGCGCAGAGCATAAGGTAATAAGCGCATACGAGGCTGGTGTAAGCCTAACGGTCAGCAATGTACAGAAATACAGCCGACTTCACTATCGCTGTGGGAGCAGCTTTATTATCTTCACCGTAATCGTCGGAGTTATTATCTATTCACTGCCGATCTTTACTTGGGATAGCATCTGGGAGCGCGTGTACATTCGGGTACTGCTAATTCCAATCGTACTCGGAATTTCTTACGAAGTTCTTCGTTGGACGAATGCTCTGCGTGATACACCCGTGCTTCGATACCTGGGGTACCCAGGCTTATGGCTGCAACTGCTAACCACCAAAGAGCCGAAGGATGAGCAGGTTGCTGTATCTATCGCTTCCTTCAACCGGATGCTTGAGCTGGATAAGCAAATGACCAAAATATAAACATAAAGGCGGGAATGAGACAATGGTAAAAATGCCGCGGAGATGGAATGCTTCGTCAATTATCGTACTGGCGCTAATGGTCATCGGAATTGTGTATGGGCTATTGCTGAATCCTAGCAGTTTTCTTATTCCGATTATTATACTTGGCGGCATTTTTCTACTATATAAATACCCGCCTTCCAGCTGGGGAAGTAACAATAAAGGTCCGAAACCCTACGTGAAGCAGAACCGGACCCAGCCTCAGCAGCGGCCGAAGTCTCGCCGAGCGCCCTTCCGTGTCATTGAAGGTGGCAAGGATGATGACGACGATGTGCCTAAATACCATTAAGCTAACAAAATCCTTCAAAATACTTGTCGGATGCTTGATAGCCTGACTGATACAATTGCTCAGCCGTCCCTGCCGGCAGATGGAATTGCGTAGTACGAACACCGAGTGTAGGGATCTTCACCGTACGATCTCGATTGTTTTTCTGAATATATCGCTCATCATGGGCTTCGAGCATCGTCTCGAACATCGCTTGAAACATCGACAATGGACCGCGTATAGGATGCGGTCTATTGTCGTTTTTACCGACCATTTGGAAGCCTACCGTAGGGACTGGATGCCGACTATTATGCTGTTCATGATCGAATATCCACAGTGGAAAATTACTTAATAGACCTCCGTCGACCACATAAGCGGTTTCCTGCTTCATCGCCTTATTCATTCCCTGAGGATTGTTGTAGCGTATGGCTACTGGATCGAAAAAATAAGGGATACTTGCGCTCATTCTCACAGCCTTCGCCACACTCAGCATATTGGGATCATATCCATACAACCGCATATCATCCGGAAGAACAAGCAATCTCCCATTCGTAATGTCCGATGCCACTATTCTTAGCTTACAGGAAGACAGGTCCCCGAAGGTACGAATCCCTTTTACTTCCATTAACCCTGCTACCCACCTCTCCAACGCTTCTCCGCTGTATAGCCCCTTTTTAATAAACAGCCTTGCTGCTGGACCAATCACTTGAATATTGAATAAAAAGGAGCGTTTCAGGAATGAAGAATACGGAGTCAGCTCGACAATTCGCTTAATCTGCAAGCCGTCATAGCCGGCTGCTAGCAGCGCTGCTACAATTGAACCGCTTGATGTGCCTGCTACTCTACCGAAGCTGATACCATGCTGCATAGCCGCTCTGACTGCCCCGGCAAGAGATATCCCTTTCACACCGCCGCCTTCGAATACCGCATTAATCTCCATAAGCATCCTCCAGAATAACAGAAGCAAGCTTGAATATCCTCTTCCGTCAAGAATACATATGCGCCCAGCCAACATCAGCATGCCAGAACAAGCAATAAGAAAAGCCTACCGCATGCGGCAGGCTTTCCTTATTCCGTATCTATCTCGGCATGAATACCTCTTAGCTCGTCCATTCTTGCTGGCTCGCGGCGGAAATATTCAACGAGCGTTTCAATACAAGTGATAGAGTCCCAACTCAAATGATGCTCAATACCTTCGACATCGCGATAAATGTTCTCCTCCTGGACGCCGATCAGCGACAGAAAAGATTCGAGCAAATGATGGCGTTCGACGAGCCTCTTGCCCATCTTCTTCCCTTTGTTCGTAAGAACAAGCCCGCGGTACTTCTCATAGATTAAGTAATTATCTTTGTCGAGCTTCTGGATCATCTTCGTGACGGAGGATGGATGTACCTCAAGACCTTCGGCGATATCCGACACGCGTGCGTAGCCTTTCTCATCAATAAGCTTATAAATTCGTTCCAAGTAGTCTTCCATGCTCGGAGTCGGCATTGAAGAACCCCCTAACCCAACTTCTTTACACCTTGTCTCCTCGGCGTTACTCTTAGTATCATACACTTTTCTTCATTCGCTCTGCAACCTATTATGGGTGGAGTGATAATTTCATGCAACTTCCAGATTGAGCAAAGCCCTGTCGCAGCAAACTAAGGTAACCTAATATCCATTAGATCGCACGGGAGGCACAAGCCAATGGCAACCACATCACTGGAACGTCCCAAGTCCACTCGCAAGTCCCTCTCCTTCATACCGGAGCTCGTCTATTTCGAGCCTAGTGCTCTAGAATATCCAAAGGGCAAACGAATATTCGAATGGGTGGAGAAGGAAGGCATTCCCTATCGGATGACCACCTCACACAACCGTATTACCAATCTTCCTGGAGACAGCGAGCTGGAGCAATACAAAATTGCTAAGCGTACTCTAGTTGTCGGAGTAAGGAAAACATTGAAATTCGATACGTCCAAGCCTTCCGCTGAATATGCCATTCCGATTGCTACAGGATGCATGGGCCATTGCCACTATTGCTATCTACAGACCACACTCGGAGCTAAGCCGTATATTCGCGTGTATGTCAATATTAACGACATTCTGGATGCCGCCCAAGGCTATATCGATGAACGGGCACCCGAAATAACCCGCTTCGAAGCTGCTTGTACGTCTGACCCAGTTGGTCTGGAGCCGATAACAGGAAGCTTGCGCGAGCTTATTACATTCATGGCAGAGCAGCCGAATGGCCGTCTTCGCTTCGTAACGAAGTTCCATCATGTTGATTCTCTGCTTGATCTGAAGCATAACGGACATACGCGAATAAGATTCAGTGTGAATGCCAAATATGTAATCAAGCATTTCGAGCCTGCAACCTCAGGCTTCGAGCAGCGCATTGAGGCTGCGGCTAAAGTCGCCAAGGCGGGTTATCCGATGGGCTTCATTATCGCTCCGATCATATGGCATGAAGGTTGGGAGGAAGGCTATGCTGAGCTCCTAGACTCTCTGGCGAAGACACTCCCACCTGAAGTCATTAACACGGATATGACCTTCGAGCTCATTCAGCATCGTTTCACTAAGACAGCCAAGAACGTCATAGAAAGACGTTATCCGAAATCTAAGCTCGAGATGGATATCGAGAAAAGAAAGTACAAGTGGGGTCGCTGGGGACAGGGGAAATACGTTTATCCCGATGAACAGGCCTATGCGCTCCGCATGTTTATATCAGAGCGCATTTTCGAACATTTTCCGAATGCGAAGATTGAATACTTCACATAGTTAGAACTTCATCCACTCCGGCGTAATCTGGTTAAGCCAAATGGTGATCTTAGTCATTTGATCGGAGAACAGCAGGATACCCATAAGAATCATCACTACTCCACCTATGCGCATGACAACATTCGAATACTTCAACAGCCAGCGGGCAGATCCCAGGAAGAATGCTAATGCGAAGAAAGGAATCGCGAAGCCAAGCGCATAAGCAGTAGTCAATCGGAACCAGGTGCCTGGCTCCGTCGCAGCTAATGCCAGAATGGCCGTTAAGGCTGGGCCAATACAAGGTGTCCAGCCTGCAGAGAAGCCGATACCGAATACAAAAGATCCGATATAGCCTGATTTCTTCGTCGGATCGATCTGCAATCTGCGTTCCTTCATGAGGATCTGCGGCTGGAATAAGCCGATAAGGAATAACCCCATCAGCACAATTAATATGGCTGACAGCTTCCGGATAAGCACCTCGTATTCACTGAAAAATTCAGCGAACACATTCGAACCATACCCTAATGTGTAATAGACGGTACAAAAGCCTAGGATGAAAAACA
Organism: Paenibacillus xinjiangensis; assembly: GCF_059686975.1. NCBI lineage: Bacteria > Bacillati > Bacillota > Bacilli > Caryophanales > Paenibacillaceae > Paenibacillus > Paenibacillus xinjiangensis. The sequence continues at coordinate 225,194 of NZ_JCAALS010000004.1, forward strand.
AGGTGTGCGTCATCGTTCTGGCGCGCATGGTCTTCGTATGATTATTTTCCTTCAGATCACTGACAGAAATACCGGTTATGTAAGACAAATAAGAAGGATATAAAGGCAAGCAGCATGGCGAAATAAAGGAAGCAAGGCCAGCACCGAATGCCAGCCACATGTTAATATCATTCAATAGTTATACACCTTCCACCCGAAGTTAACTGCTAGTCCGAACCCCACGCTTGATCAAGAGCAGAATAAGCAAGATGGCGATAAGCAGCAAGACAATCGTACCGCCAGGTGCCAAGTTCCACACACCCGCAATCAGCAGCCCGATAACGACTGCAAGCTCTCCAATTACGACTACGGTAATAATACTCTGGCGGAAGCTGCGTGCGATAATGAGACTGCAAGCTGCCGGAATCGTCAGAAGAGCCGATACAAGCAGGGCTCCTACGATCTTAATAGAGGCACTTATTACCAGTGCGGTAAGCACGCTAATCATAACATTATAGAAGCGGACCGGCAAGCCGCTAACAGCTGCTGCATCCTCATCAAAGGTCAGCAGGAACAGCTCCTTCAGCTGAGTACGGACTGCCACCAGAACGATGACCGTAACGATTCCAATTGTTACTAGATCGAGATTGCCTAATGTGAAGATACTGCCGAATAGGTAGCCGTTCACATTCACATTGTAGCCTTTGCCGACCGTGAACAATATAGATGCGAGCGCTACCCCTCCGGACATGATAATGGCTATCGATAGCTCTGCATACGATTTATAAGCTTTTCTAAGCTTCTCAATAGCGAAAGAAGCGGCTACTGCGAACAGGAGACCAATTGCTACTGGATATACACCGATTAGAAACCCAAGGGCTACTCCCGCGATAGATACATGTGACAGGGTGTCACCTATCATAGACAATCGTCTAAGTACCAGAAAAATACCGATTAGCGGTGCTGTAATGCCGATCAGCACACCGCCAATAAGCGCCCGTTGAAAAAATTCGCTAGTTATGATCTCCAATCAGAACAACCTCTCTCCTGCTCTCCATTTGCTGCCGCAGCCCTCTCAGGCCGTGCGTTAGATCCTTTTCCTCACAATTCTGCAGATCATGAGAATGCTTCTTGTAAAACTTCAGCTTGCCGCTCTCGGCAGCTGGCTCCTGTCCAAGATAAGACCGGATCATGTCCATATCATGCGAAACCATAAGAAAAGTTATGTTGTGATGCTGATGCATATGCTTGATCATGTGAAAGAAGCCTTCCTGTGTCTCTGTATCCACACCTACAGTAGGCTCGTCTAAGATTAGCAGGGAAGGATTGTTGATTAATGCTCTTGCCAGGAATACCCGCTGCTGCTGTCCTCCTGACAGCTCCCCGATTCGTTTGGATGCCAAATCCTCGATCTTCATCGCATGAAGCGCATCCTCGCATTTAATCTGGTCAGACTTCGTTATAGAACGGAATATTTTATTCTTGCTGTAGAGCCCCGACAAGACGATTTCACGAACCGTCGCCGGGAACAAAGGGTTGAAAGCATTTTTCTGTGGGACATAACCGATACGCTCCCACTGCTTGAACTGGGAGACAGGCTGTCCGAATAAGCGCACGGTTCCGCTCTCCGGCTTCAGCAGACCGACTATCATCCTTAAGAGTGTTGTTTTACCCGCTCCATTATTTCCAATAAGACCGATGAAATCCCGTTCCCTAACGGAGAAATCCAGTCCAGTTATGACCCGTTGCTGCTGATAGGAGAATGTTACACCTTCAAGTGAGATGACATCCTCATGACAATTAGCAGCTTGATTATTATCCGACTGAAGCATAGTAGAACCTCACTTCATTAATTATTGTAATGCTTTGAGCAAGTTTTGCAAATTCGCTTCCATCAGGGAAATATACGTTTCTCCTCGTTTCTCTTGCTCAGGGGTCAAGCCTTCCACTGGATTCAGCACCAGCGTCTCGACATCAGCTTCGCTTGCTAATGTATTAGCTAGATCAGGTGATACGAGCTCCTCGAAAAAGATATACGGAATGCTATTAGCTTTTACGTATTTCGCAATATTAAGCAAATCTTGAGCTCGCGGCTCTGCATCAGGCGATAAGCCCATAATCGCGATCTGATTCAATCCATAATCACGTGTCAAATAACCGAATGCCTGATGGGATACGACGATATCTTTGCGGACAGTCTGTGACAGCTCAGACTCAAATGTAGAATTCAGTGCCTCAAGCTTCGTCAATAATGCTGTATAATTGCTCTCATAAGCGGCTTTATTCGCCTCATCTACTTCAATTAGACTGTTCTTCACATTGGCTGCCATAACGATCATTGATTTAGGGCTAACCCACGTATGTGGATCAACGTCCAGTGCATGCTCATGGGCATGGTCGGCGTCTTCTTCTTCATGTTCGTGCTCATGCTCTTCTTCTTCCTCGGCGCTGCCCTGAATGAGAGTAATTCCGGTACTCATCTCAGCGGACACTAGACTACTGTCTTTGGACAAACCTTTGAGAAAATCATCCGTCCAGCCCTCTAGGCCTGCTCCATTATACAGGAACAGCTGTGCTTTCGATGCGGTGCTCAAATCCTGGCTCTTCGGCGTCCAATCATGCGGCTCTACGCCTGCCGGTATGAGATTAACCGTGTTCACATGCTCTCCACCGATTTCTGATGCCAAATAATAGAGTGGATAAAAGCTCGTTACAACATTCGTCTTGCCTTCTACATATGAGTTAGTGGAGCTGTTCCCACAGGCCGAAAATACGAGCGCTATAGCAAGCAGCAGCAGCGATAAGACCATTCTTTTACTACGTATTCCTTCATTCATAACTATTATGATTCCCCATTCTATATGCTTGTTAGTAATCGTTACTATTACGTTTTAGATTATACGAGTGGTTCCTTGCACTGTCAACCACTAAATCACTCCATACAGTCGCCTTCCACCCACCCATTGCTTCTACTATTTGCAGGCTGCGTCAAGACCATTCGTGAATCTTTCACAGGCTCGGGCCCGTACCCCTCGAAGCAAAAAAAACCGTCAGGGGCTGCCCCCAGACGGTGTAACAATAGACTTCATTCAAGCAGTCATTTATTTCACAACTGCTCCATTGGGCATGCCATCCGGTACCGTTGCAAGTGTCAGCTGATCACCGTGAGAAGCGGCTAGTATCATCCCTTGTGACAATTCACCACGCAGCTTGACTGGCTTCAGATTCGTTACACAAATGACTTTGCGCCCGATCATATCCTCCGGCGTATAGAACTTCGCAATTCCAGATACAACCTGACGCTGCTCGTAACCCAGGTCAAGCTGCAGCTTCAGCAATTTGTCAGCTTTTTTAACTGGTTCAGCTGCAATGACTTGTGCTACACGAAGCTCCACCTTAGCGAATTCATCGATCCCGATCTCTTCTTTGGCTTCTTCCGCAGAAGGTGCCGCTGCTTGTGCACTTGCCTCAGCCTTGAACGGAGCTTCAGCTTCAGGTTGAGACGCTGCTGCGCCTCCTCCCATAGCTTGTGCAATGAAGGCTACTTCATCAGCTGTCTCAAGACGCGGGAATATTGGTGCTCCTTTGCTTACTTGTGTGCCGCCTGGGAGCAATCCGAATTGCTTCGTGCTTTCCCATGAGGTCAGTTCACCTTCTTCAATACCAAGCTGCTTCCACAGCTCACGAGGAGCATGAGTTAGGAAAGGCTGCAGCACGATCGAAGTGATACGCAGCGATTCTGCCAAATGATGCATAACAGAAGCAAGCTCATCCCGCTTCGCTTCATCCTTGGCAAGCGCCCAAGGCTGAGTTTCATCGATATATTTATTCGTCCGACTAACGAATTGCCAGATCGCAGCAAGCGCTACAGAGAACTCCATGTTCTCCATCGATGACTCAACCTGCTTAATTGTCTCTGCCGCAAGAGCCTGCAGCGTATTGTCGAATGCCGTTACGTTCCCATTATAAGCAGGAATCGAGCCTTCGAAGTATTTGTCGATCATTGCAACTGTCCGGTTCAATAGATTGCCCAGATCATTGGCAAGATCATAGTTAATACGGTCAACGAAGTTCTCTGGCGTGAACGTGCCGTCCGCACCGAATGGCACCTCGCGAAGCAGATAATAACGGACAGCGTCAAGCCCATAACGGTCAATCAAGGTTACAGGATCGACGACATTGCCCTTCGACTTCGACATTTTGCCATCCTTCATCAACAGCCAGCCGTGTGCGAATACCTTCTTCGGAAGCGGAAGATCTAGAGCCATGAGCATAATCGGCCAATAGATAGTGTGGAAGCGGACGATTTCTTTGCCGACAAGATGTACATCAGCCGGCCAGAGCTTCTCATACTTCGCTCCTGCTTCGCCATCTTGGCCATAGCCTAGCGCTGTTATATAGTTGGACAATGCATCAATCCACACATAGATCACATGCTTCGGATCGCCAGGTACCTTCACGCCCCAATCGAATGTAGTCCGGGACACAGCCAGATCCTCAAGACCCGGCTTAATGAAGTTGTTGATCATCTCATTCTTACGGGATTCCGGTTGGATAAATTGCGGGTTGTCTTCATACAGCTTCAGCAATCGATCTGCATATTTGCTCATCCGGAAGAAATAGCTCTCCTCTTTAACCAACTCCACTGGACGTCCACAATCCGGGCAATTGCCATTAACAAGCTGACGCTCGAGGAAGAAGGATTCACAAGGCGTACAATACCAGCCTTCATATTCTCCCTTGTAGATATCATCCTGCTTCAGCAGCTGTTCGAATATTCGTTCCACAACCTCTTTATGCCGCGGCTCAGTCGTCCGAATGAAGTCATCATTGGAAATTTCAAGCTTCTTCCATAGCTCCTTGATACCGACAACAATATCATCTACGAATTGCTGAGGAGTCTGATCCTTCTCTTTTGCCTTGCGCTCGATCTTCTGTCCATGCTCATCCGTCCCCGTCAAATACCAGACATCATAGCCACGCAGACGCTTGTACCTTGCCATTGCATCACCAGCAACCGTTGTGTATGCATGCCCAATATGCAGCTTATCGCTCGGGTAATAGATCGGTGTCGTAATATAAAATGTTTGGTTATCCTGTGCCATCTGAACCCCTCCTTAGTCTTTAGAAAACGCAAAAAACTCCCGTCCAACATGGGACGAGAGTTACGAATACTCACGTGGTACCACCCAAATTTCTATTACACCGCATGTAATTCCCACCGCGTAATAGCTTCGTGTGCCGTCTTACATGACGGCATGCCGTTAACGCCGGCTCCGCGTCGATCCCTTACCGTTATGTCAGCAGACTACGGCTCGAGAACGAATCCTCCTGGACCATATTCCAATGTCATTCCGTACCGGCTTCCAGCGTCATGCCCGGCTCTCTGTATCGGCTGTATCATTGTACTTATCCATTCATCAGATGTTTATTATACAAAATATAACCAAATTCAAGCTATCCTGTCAAGGTGCAGGTAACTTGTTCCCCCTGCCTTTATGATCCTAGTCTTCCATAGCGGGTGGAACAGGATCGTAGCCCCCGGGATGAAAGGGATGACAGCGAGATATTCGCTTGGCTGCAAGCCAAGCTCCTTTGACAGCCCCATGCTTCTCAAGTGCCTCGAGTGCATAGGCTGAGCAGGTTGGATAGAAGCGGCAGGTTGGCGGCTTAAGCGGCGAGATCACTTTTCTATAGAAGACTACCGGCGCTTGCAATACTTTTCTCGCCTGAATTCCCCGCTGCATTAATCCTCCCCATCCGAAGCATCTTCTTGAATACAGTCTTTACAATAGCCGAACACTTCAAACTTATGCTTAACGACACGGAAGTCATCCGGGACCATCGTCTGCTCCATGGGACAGAATGTAATGGGATAGGTTCTTCCACACTGCAGGCAGATCATATGATGATGGTGATCGTTCTCCCGACAATGCAGCTTGAACTTGGCGCCTTCCTCGAATACCACTTGCTCCAGAACGCCCAGTTCTTCCATTATTCTCAGATTGCGGTATACGGTGTCGAAGCTGAGACCTGTATAAGACTTGCCCATATACTCATAGACTGCCTTAGGAGCAAGGTATCCCGGCGATTCAGCGAACAGCTTGGCGAGTGTTTTCCGTTGATCGGTTATCCGCAACCCTTGAGTGGCCATCCGTTGTACAATTTCTTCAGTAGTATGCAAGGTTCAAACCCCCGTACTAGCAGGAACAAATCTATCCTTCACTGTCGAATTCATTCCTTCATAATTAGTTTCTACTTCCATAATGACGAAAAAAAAGACTCTCGTCAATGAGAGTCCTTCCGTATAGATAAGCCTTATCCATTCAATCTCATATTCACTAGAAAGCTGACGCACATCGCAACGAACAATATCAGGCTTAATAGTCCTATGTAATTACGTCGGCGCGAAGCATGGCTGATGATTGCCGAATCAGCTGATTGATTCCTTGCCTCCGTCACAGTACGATGCATGAACAAGAATACAACTAATGAAACCACAAACAATATATTAATCAAAAACCATATGGCAGTCCACAACATTCCGGGTCCTCCCCCTAACCGTCAGTCAGGTCCGTTACAAGAACCACCTGTTTAGAATAATCATAAACACAACAAAGCTCACAATTGCGCCCGCAAAGCTAATCCAGCCGACACGAAAACGTTGTTGGAACATACGCAGAATACCGAAACTGAGCAATCCGAATATAAGCAATAGAAAGACGACCCCAAGAATGAATAATACGGCTGAGACGTCACTGACATCGACTAAAGTCACGTCATACACTCCCCTATGTAAGTTTACAAAGATAAATACGTATACGATGGAATCCTATACGGCTTCTCTTTCATCGTGATACGACAGTTACCTTAATATGGCTTTTTGTGTCGTATCGACTAACTATTAGCATTATAAGGGATTGTAGAATGTTTATCCAGCCGAAAAGCGGTAGATTTCGTGACAATCTTATGCGCACTATACTACCGCTGAGGCTACCAACGAATATCAGCTTCATAATAAATGCGGCTGCCTGGTCGTTTGCGCAGTTTAACCTGCAGCACATTATTCTTGACCAGTGCTCTGCAGATTTTTGGTCTGACTGGCTTAGGCAGCTGAATCTTTTCTATTCGATTATCGGGCAGCCCTTCAATCCGCATACGGTCCTCTCGAATAAACAGCCTTAACTCCCCTTTATTAACCTGCTTAGGAAGAGGGAATTTCACGATTACAAAATGATGAGTCTCAAAAAAAGAGAAGGCATCCGATTGACCAGTCATCGCTTGCGCAGCTTCGGGCAGCGCTTTAGTCATCATTTTACGAACGAACTGCTCTACCCAATCCGGCTCACGGAGCACATCGAAGCCTTTAGGCAGCTTTTGTCCCTCCATCCACCGCTCCAGCTCATCCCACTTGGAAGTCATTGCAGACTCACACCTCCCACCCCTTCTATTCAGCATATGCGAGGCTGGGCGGCAAGGCTACTGAATGAGCTGCGAGCAAGAGAAGGGAACATCTGGGCGAATGCCGCATATTATGTAGAACTATAGGCTCGAGGAAAAGGGTGATTACGCTTGCCATCCATAGTCGGTTTTGTCAAGATTGTCAGTGTCGGCTCTAGCTCTGTCGTACAATTCGGCGATGCTGTGCAGTTGTCGCCATCCAGCACTTCCAAAACGTATGCCGGCTCCGGCTCCTTCTTAACCGGTAGTCTGGCGAACTCCAACAATGCTGTAAGTGCAACCAATACGCTTGATCCTGACGTTCAAGACAGCACGCAGAACGAAATTGCAAGTGGAGTGAACGTCATATGAATTGGACCGTTCATCAGACGATTACCATTCATATGCTGCGAGTGGATAGCGTATCGAATAGCTCCGTGCTTCAGGTAGGAAGCGCAGGCTCCATTCGGTCCCTATCCCAGCTCTATAATACAGGGGGCTTTACTGGACCAGTACCTCAGCTAGGTGAAGGTAATCCCTTATCGTTCGTCCCCCTCCCTAATCCATCCTAGACTAGGAGGTAATGCCTGATGCAGCAGCAGCCAAGCGGCTTATCGCCATGGCAAGCATGGTCTCTGGAGGTTCAGATGAAGCTGAAGCAGCAGCAAGAACAAATCACGATGCTTGAGCAGAAGCTTGCAGCTGTTTGCGACCAGCTCAAAGCACTCGAGAACAAGCCTACTTATAACATAGAGAGCTTGGAGTACCATTTCGATCAATTGAAGGTCGAAAGGCTTGAGGGAACTTTGAATATCGGGATGACCCCCACAGGGGCAACTGGAGATATTGAGCAGTTAGCTGTATCTAAGCCAGAGGTATATCCAGCAGCTGCACCTGGAATTGTACCTCCCGACGCTCCCTATGCGGATATCCAGAATGAGCTAAATCAATATTTGGATTCACAAGCTCCTCAAAAATTAATGAACTTGGAGGCCCAGTATAATCTGCCTCTGGATCCCTTCCATCGCAAAATGATTATAGAAGATATTCGCAAGCAAATGCCAACCCGAATCCATTACTATATACAAGCACTTCAAGAAGAAGGAGCAGCTGGCAATGATCCATCCCATCTCGCCAATAGAGCAGATATTATAGCCAAAACTGAACGTGATGCAGATGCGGCCATTATGCAGTATATACAACAATTGCAGAATGGCAATCCTGCTTAGCTAGCCTATAGGAGGTAATTAGAGATATGATCACCTTTCAGGTCCATAACCATTGCTTATCGGTCGGGACGATAGAAATATTGGGTGTCTCCAGTGCATCGTTCATGCAGGTAGGAGACACCGATTCAGTGAAGTTATACTCCATGTTCGATACGCCTCCAGAATCCGTTATCGTTGGTCCACTAGCACCATTCCCAACGCCGGAAGCAGCAGACCAAGCACTCGGGGAAGGTACAATTGAAGAAACGGACAATGAGGATTAATGTCCAGTAACGCTGAGAATTACCCCATTCGAACGGCTGAGATCGGCGTAATCTCAATCATTGACGTATCCCTCTCCGGTAATGTCCAATTAGGCGACCGCGCGGAATACACCCCCTTGCTGCGGGCTCTAGCCGTGCAGCGCCAGGAGTCCCATGACAAGGCTGGCAATGTATACTTTGAATCGTATGAAATCTTTAGTCGGCCACTGCCCGTACTGAATGATCCGGCTGCTGATGCTGTTGAGGCTGTCCTCATACAGCGAGTGAATCATTCTCCTCGCATAAGTGTGGGATGTATATTTATAACGGCTGTCGGCTCCTCATCCAGCTTACAAGCAGGCAATACGATGTGTGTAACAGCAGAATCACGTATATCGAACATTCGTCAATTCAAACGCACATGGCAAGGTCCTGGGATTGGATCTTGTTAGCTATCAGCGAATGGCCCTATAGGCAGATCATCTATTGCCCTGTGCAATTGTTCATGTAGGCATCAACTGAAATGCGAATGTATCGGTATAAATGTCTAGTTCAATCCCCGGGCTCCGACATATATTATCTTGTGATCAGATCCAGCATCACACTAACATATTTTCGGGAGGTATGAACCGTGGGATACCCTGTAGCAGGCGCTAATGTTGGTTGTGGACCAGTAGTAGGTGGAGTTTGGGGAAGTACGGGTGTTATTCTCGTTCTTTTCATTTTGCTAGTCATCATTGCACGCTCTTGCCTGTACTAATATGTATCACTTCCGGGCGTGACTGAGGCTAGCGCTTCTGTCCCTCTACCGGCATATAGAGAAACCGCACGGACATTCGTCTGTGCGGTTTCTTCTCTAATTGAAGCAAGTAATAATGTGACTTCCAGTAATCACAGAAGAAAGGGATGCACCAGCGGGTGCATCCCTTTCTCCTCTTTACGACATCCCATTCCTGCTTACCCTTTCAATTCCCTGTACTTCGCTGCATACTTACTTACACTTTGCACGAAAGTCGCATGCGACCAGGTAAGTGGTGCCACTGAAAGAGGAGAACCGTCGTATGGATTCAATTGCTCTGGCAATAGCCCGCTCTGCAGCGCATGGTCGACAACCCACTTCAGCGTCTGCTTCGGACCTTCCAAATCCTGAATACTTCGAGCGGATTCAATCTCAAAGTTGGCTATCCATAGTGTGCATATAATCCATGGGTTACCTGGAACCTTATCAATCTCACCTGATTGCTGGAAATAATAATCATTCGTGTATCGAGCAACCCCGCCAATATCGGTTCGGATTTGCAGCCCTTCCTTGATTGCGTTCATCGTTCGGATCACCCGATCGTCATGAACAGGCAGCACACCAAATTCCCAAATACCGAACAGACTACTTTCTAGCGTCATATCCTTGACCCATCGATTGTCTTTTTGAATAAGTCCACGCGCGAACCTGCCAGACTCTTCATCCCACAGATGAGTCATCATGCCTTGCTTAATCATTTGAGCCGTGTTCTTATAATGATCGCTTCGCTCATAATCACCGAACAGCTCGGTGAAGAATGCAGCGGCCATTAACCCTCCATATACGGAAGAAACAGTGTAGGTCCATATGCCATACCGCTCTTCCCATAAGTCATAGCTAGGCTTAGGAAGAGACAAGGACGGCTCAATATATTCGCTTAAGAAGGACGCAGCCTTGCGGATTAAGTTGCTGTAGAGCGATTGCGGCAGTTCAATGACCTGATTGCGAGAGTAATCCTGCCACAAAGCAAATAGCACAAGAGCAGTCTCATCTTCTTGAATAGGCAGTCGTCGACTGCCTTGAACAATATAAGGATGCCAGCTCGAGCCGACGGTTCCATCAGGGTTGTATTTGTGGAACAAATAACCTTCAGGAGACAGCGCCTGTGCGCAGAAGCTGAAAAATGGTGCAATAACACTCTGGTATCCAGCTAATGACATGGCGTCGGCAATCAAAGCGCCATCCCGAGGCCACATGTAGCTGTAATGATCTCGGTTGTACTGTAAAATATCAGTATCATTCGCTGCTAGTATGGCCCCGCGCTCATCCACCTGTGTCCGAACAAGCAGAAGACTATGCTTAAAGGTACGAACGACATCCTTCGGCAGATCACCCAAGTCGGTCTCTGCACGGCGAAGCCAATGCTTCCAATAGATAACCATGCGGCTGAGCAGCTTCTCCGGATGATTATCGTGCACATACTGATTGAGCTCTTTGACCTCTTCCAGGTTCTTGCCGATAGACATCCAGTAGTAGATTGTCTTCTCGCCGTTAGGAGGGACATTAGTACGGAAGCTGATTGTACTGTCGACAGAGCCTTGAGCAATCGAGTTACCCATCAATACGCCATCCTCTGCATCCCGCCATGTGCCCTCAGCAGAATGGAATCGTTTAATACCTGTGGAATATTGCATCATGCCACCTTCATCGGTAGAACCGCTGAACATGAAATAATTCGAGCGTTTGTAGTGGAATAAAGTGTTGTTCTCTGGATAATAAGCCGCGGTATCCCCGACCTCAGAGCCATCAATCATCAGATCCTGATGAAAGAACAGCCGTGCCTCACGAGGCTCATTCCGTTTATTGCGAATGACGACCCGTTTGATATAAATGCATTCCCGTTGATGGATGCCGTCATTAATATGAAGCTCCACATCTAGCCCATCATGCTTAGCAATAATGTTCGTAACGAGAGAGTCTTCAATGTAATCAAGCTCGAACTTCCATTCCGGTTCATCTAACCAAGAAAAAGCTCCTCCGATCCAAATGCCAAACCTGCAGTAGTGTCCTCCAACATGATTCAACTGTCCGACATAAGGATAATAAATATCCCTGATGTAGCAATGTTGGTCTAAATTCAACAGCAGCTTGCCATTACCGATGACTAGATGACGGGCCATAGCTCATTCTCCTTTCGATGAATCAGAAGTTGATCATATAAGGCCAGATACGCTTTGGCCGAACGGTTCCAGCTGTAGTTCTCCTTCGCAGCATTCGCCACAATTCGCTTCCAAACCGACTCATCCCGATAGAGTGACAATGCCCTCCGCAAGGTGTACCAATAATCGTCTGCATTATAATACGTGAAGCTGAACCCGTTCCCTTCACCAGTATATTCATTGTAAGACTGAACTGTATCCTTCAATCCACCAGTCTCGCGAACAATCGGTATCGATCTGTACCTCAGAGCCAGGAGCTGGCTTAGACCGCATGGCTCGAATCTCGATGGCATTAAATAAATATCGGAGCCGGCATAAATTCGACGTGCCAGCCGATCATTATAACCAAGCCATACAGCTGCTTTATCCGGATAACGGGCTGCAATGTCATTCATTAGCTGCTCATAGCGCTGTTCTCCCGAGCCGAGCACTACAAGCTGTACCTCCTCTTGCATTAGAGCTTCCAGCTTAGCAGCAATAAGGTCGAACCCTTTTTGCTCCACGAGACGCGTCACAACGCCGATGAGCGGAATCTCTTCCGACAAGGGGAGTCCCAGCTCTTGCTGCAGATCGAGCTTGTTCTTTCGTTTGCGGCTGATCGAGCTGCGATAAGGGGTATGTAACACCGGATCATTCATCGGATCAAATAACTCTTCATCAATCCCGTTAACGATTCCCGACAAATCACCAGATCGATACCTGAGCAATGCATCCAGCCCTTCTCCGTATTCTTCGCCTTGTATCTCATGTGCATAGGTCGCACTGACTGTCGTAAGCTTGTCCGCATAGACGAGTCCACCCTTCATACAGCTGCCAGCACCATGAAATTCAAGTCCGTCGTATCCGAATAGTTCATCACCTGCGCCAAGCAAGTCCTTCAGCAGCTCCATGCTGAACAGCCCTTGATATTTCAGATTATGAATCGTAAATACAGAGCGGACCCCTGACCAGGCAGGATCATGCGAATACCTTGTACGGAGCAAGAACGGAATGAGGCCTGTCTGCCAATCATGACAATGAATGATATCAGGTCTGAAATCCAGGAAACGTGCCGCTTCCATGATGGCAAAGCAAAAGAATACGAACCTCTCTGCATCATCACCGTATCCATAGAGTCCTCTTCTCTTGAAATAATGCTCATTATCAATGAGATAATAAATAACCCCATCGATCTCAGCTCTCAAGAGTCCGCAATATTGATTACGCCAACTGAACGATACATTAAATTCTGCAATCCGTTCGAATTGATCCGTATACGATGAAGGGATTTCTTCATATTTCGGCAAAATAACTCTGGCATCTGCTTGACGCTCGAGCAGCGCTTTCGGCAGCGCTCCAGCTACGTCTGCCAAACCACCTGTTTTGGCCAGCGGCACCGCTTCAGAAGTAGCAAACAAAATATTCATACTGACCCTCCTAAAGGTTTTGCGAAGCAAAACCTACTTCGTAAGCATTATCTTAGGTTTTGCGAAGCAAAACCTACTTCGTAAGCATTATCTTAGGTTTTGCGAAGCAAAACCTACTTCGTAAGCATTATCTTAGGTTTTGCGAAGCAAAACCACCTCACAAGCATTCGCTTAGGCTTTGCTGCGCAAAACGTTAACTCATATAATTTTACGTTTGCCTGCAAGGAATGGACTACTCTCTGTTCCGCGAATATCACGATCGTATTGAACGCTAACATCCTTATCCAGAATGCTGTGCTGAATGAAGCTGTTCTCTCCGATGTCTCCATTTTGCATGATGATACTGTTGCGGATCACAGCTCCCTTACGCACATGAACACCACGGAAAATAATACTGTTCTCAACCGTGCCTTCGATCTGGCAGCCGTTAGCAATAAGTGAATTTCGCACCTTAGACGATGCGTAATAACGGGCAGGAGGCTCGTCCTTCCCTTTCGTGAACACAGTCCCCGGCTGGAAGAATAGTTCGCGCCATACCTCTGGCTGCAGCAGACTCATACTATTCTGATAATAGCTCGTTAGCGTGTTGACAACACCCAGGTAGCCTTCGAACAAGTAACCATAGATACGCAGCTTATCGATGCGCGAGAATATAGCATGACGGACGAGATGATCCTGCCCCTGTGCCAGAGAGGTCTCTACAAGATCCATTAGCAGATCTTTTTTGATCACATACATTTCCATAGACGAGGTATCACTTAACATCCGGCCATAATGATCTTGGATGGCAGTAATACGGCCATCCTCATTCATCCTGACCTTTCGTGCTTTTCCTGACAGAAGATCTGCGTGCTTCTTGCATACGACTGTAATATCGGCACCCTGCTCTTCATGGAATTCAATAATAGGCCGAAAATCAATATTGCAAATCATATGGCTTCTAGTAATCACTACATATTCCAGTGTCGAACGATTGAAATAATCGCGATGCTGATAGAAATGATATAAATCTCCACGGCTGATTTCCTGAATATCATCAGTCGACGGCGGCAGCACGAACAGTCCACTCTGACGATTGCTTAGATCCCAGTGGCTGCCTGATCCCACATGGTCCATCAGAGAACGATATTTCTTATGAGCGAACACTGCAACTTTATTAATGCCTGAATTCACCATACTCGACAGTGCAAAATCAATCAGTCGATAGCGCGCACCGAACGGTACAGTAGCCAAGCAGCGATTCTGAGTCAGTCTTTCCAGCTCATCCGTCTCATGGATTAAATTAATGACGCCCATCACATTATGCTTCATGGCTGCTCCACCTCTAACAATAAATGATCATTGCCGACAAACTCACCAATTGCCACAACGGTTATAGCATCATCCTCGGGACTTCCAATCGTAACTCCATCGTCTATGACCGCACCTTCACCGATAATAGCCCGATAGATCTGAGCGCCTTCTCCAATACGTACATTTGGCATAATGACCGATTCGCTGATTTTACTGTCTCTGCCCGTGTGCACTCCGTAGAATAATACAGAACGCTCGATGCTTCCTTCCACCACACAGCCCTCAGTTACCATAGAGGCGGATACCTCTGCTGTTGCAGCAATATATTGAGCGGGCTGATTCGGACTCACCGAATAGATCCGCCATTCCTTATCCGTCAGATCAAGCGTAGGCTCATCGGCGAGCAAATCCATATTCGCTTCCCATAAGCTCTCGATCGTACCGACATCCTTCCAATAATCACGGAATGAATAGGCGCTAATATGAAGCCCATCCCTCATCATTGCTGGAATGATATCTTTACCGAAGTCGTGGCTAGAATTGCGATTGGATTCATCGTAAGTCAAATATTTTTGCAGAATCGCCCAAGAAAAAATATAGACACCCATTGAAGCAATGTTGCTCGTTGGGTTTTTCGGTTTTTCCTCGAACGCCGTGATTCGATCTTCATCATCCACATGCATGACACCGAAGCGGCTCGCTTCCTTCCAATCAACTTCGATCCCTGCTATGGTTACGTCCGCCCCCGATTGCTTATGGTGCTGAAGCATCAAGTCATAATCCATTTTATAAATGTGATCTCCCGAAATAATTAAAACATAGTCAGGATTATAGCGCTCAATAAAGCCCATATTCTGATAGATGGCATTAGCGGTTCCCTTATACCAGACGCCGCCCTTCTGCTTGACATATGGAGGCAATATCGCCATTCCTCCATCCTTCCGATCGAGACCCCAAGGGACTCCAATGCCTAAATACCGGTTCAACTCAAGCGGCTGATATTGTGTGAGTACACCTACAGTATCAATGCCAGAATGAGCGCAATTGCTTAATGTGAAATCAATAATTCGGTATTTGCCTCCGAAATATACAGCCGGCTTAGCCAAATCCTTTGTCAGAACGCCAAGCCTCTTCCCTTCGCCCCCAGCAAGCAGCATAGCAATCATTTCTTTTCGGCCCATGGACACCAACTCCTTATTAATGTGTGTCCCCCGTTACATAGGTGAGGAGGTGGAAGGATAGTGGGGGAAGATGTAGTGAAATACTTTGGTCATAGCCGTGCCAAGCAACATTCTCGCTAAAGACATGCAGTATTGGCTGCACCCCTGAGCCTCCGAAGCGTTCCTCATTGCTATTTATAATAGAGCGGTAACAGCCCGACTCTGGGACACCAATTCGATAGTGAGAGTAGTTGTTTCTTGAGAAGTTGGCGACAATAACAGAGAAGTCTTTCTTACCGCATCGAATAAAAGATATGATAGATTGCTGCGAATTATGAACATCTATCCATTTAAATCCTGAATTATCACTATCTTTTTCCCATAATGAGGGTTCTTGGGTGTAGGCGTGGTTTAAAGCTTGGACAAAGATTTTCATTTTGTTGTGGAGCTCATAGTCTAGCAGCATCCAATCTAGCGATTCTGCATCCTTCCATTCATCGAATTGTCCCCATTCACTTCCCATGAATAGAAGCTTCTTGCCAGGGTGGGTCATCCAATAACCATATAAGAGCCTTAATTGTGCGAATTTTTCTTCATAGGAGCCGGGCATTTTGTTAAGGAGTGATCTCTTACCATGAACAACTTCGTCATGCGAGAGAGGCAATACGTAATTTTCTGAGAATGCGTATAGTAGTGAGAAAGTAATTAAGTGGTGATATTGTGAGCGGTCAGCCGGATCATGCGACATGTATCGTAATATATCGTTCATCCAGCCCATATTCCATTTAAAATTAAACCCTAGCCCGCCTAGGTATGTAGGAGAGGTGACTGCGGGCCAAGCGGAAGAATCTTCTGCTAGCATAAGTGTGTCGGGGAAATAATGAAAAACGGTTTCGTTCAATCGTTTCAGAAATCGGAGAGCATCCAAATTATCTGCTCCACCAAGTGAATTCCAAGTAAATCTGTCTGGAGATTTATCCATATGAAGATTGATCATACTGGCGACTGCATCGACCCTCAGACCATCAATATGGAATTTATCCATCCAATACAGGGCATTAGAGATTAGAAAGCTTACAACCTCATTACGGTTAAAATCAAAAGCAAGCGTGCCCCATAATGGTTTCTCGGCTAGCAATTCATTCGCACCTTCGTATAGGGGAGTGCCGTCGAATTGCCTCAGGCCGTGGTCATCCTTACAGAAATGGCCCGGAACCCAATCCAGAATGACGCCGAGGCCTTGCTGGTGGCAGCAATCTACAAAATGCATGAGCTGCTTAGGCCTGCCATAGCGGCTTGATGGGGCGAAGAATCCCGTAATTTGGTAGCCCCAGGATTGGTCGAAAGGATGTTCAGACAAAGGCATAAGCTCAATATGCGTATACCCCATATCTGCAGCATAGGGAACAAGCTCTGAAGCAAGTTCGTCATAAGTGAGAAAATCTTCCTTGCCTTTAATCCGCCATGAGCCTGCATGGACCTCGTAGATTAGAAGCGGATTCGTGTAAGCGGGCTTCAATCGTTTCTTCGCGGCCCAGTCCTGATCTCGCCAAGGAAAACCATTAAGCTCTGTTACGACAGATGCTGTTAATGGACGCCTTTCTGCGAAGAAGGCATACGGATCGGCTTTAAGTCTTCTTTCTCCAGAGGAGGTTAGTATCTCATACTTGT
Organism: Paenibacillus xinjiangensis; assembly: GCF_059686975.1. NCBI lineage: Bacteria > Bacillati > Bacillota > Bacilli > Caryophanales > Paenibacillaceae > Paenibacillus > Paenibacillus xinjiangensis. The sequence continues at coordinate 242,572 of NZ_JCAALS010000004.1, forward strand.
ATACGGCTCCTTCTCCCATTGAAGAGATGAAAATCACCCATACACCTGTTGATCCAGCCTTCTCCATTACATGATGAGTGCCATCCCAATTATTAAAACTTCCAACTAAGCGAACTTCTACTGCATGAGGAGCCCATACTGTGAATCGAACGCCGAACTCTCCATTCCATTCCATCAGGTGAGCTCCCATAAATCGATAGCTGTGATAAGAGCTTCCTTCGTTAAACAAATACAAATCAGTCATAGACAAGCCGTAAGGTGCCGTTTGAATCAACGTAGACGTTCACCTCCGTTGGTGGATTTGTACTACAAATAGTAGAATAGCCGCTAATAATTGGAGATACGTCCATTATACATCTTTCAATTGAAAATGACACCCTATATTCATGTGATGTGACATTACCTGACATCAACTTTTTGATTCTTTTCATTTACTCTCTGTATGTAATAATGCTTGGAGCATAAACCTTTTGCAGACGCTTCCTTGACACAATGGATCCATTTGCAATTGTTGGCTTGCTTCGTTCTTCTCGGCCTTACCGTATGGGGATCCCCATGTCTCAGATACCTTTGGTGATGCATAGCACACAGCCCTTTGGCTTTCACAGGTTTCGTACAATCATCTATGCTGCAATCATTCATGGTGCTTAAACCTCCTAGTGTGTGCAAAACCTTGTTAACTAATTTTATAAGGAATCCTGTTGCTTATAAAGTCCGTTGTAGGGTGAATACTAGCTGCCAATGAAGCTCATTGCCTGCAATCCGTATTCTAGTTCCTTCTACTGTTACCGAGTTTAATTAATTAAACCCAAAACGCCATAATCTATCGTGAGATTTGTAATATTATACATCAACTTGTGCAGAGGCAATATTTCTCTTATACTCGGTTTGTGACACGTCTAAAAGGGGGCTTTGTTCATTGTCAGTGTTTCATAACATCTTTCAACTATTGGACCAGCCTATGGTTCTCGTACGCTTAATGAGAGACACTGTCGTCATAGAGGAATCGAATCGCAGCTTCAGTAGATTAATAGGTATACATGATGAGCAATTGCAAGGTATGCAGATCAGCAAAATTATCGAGAATTATCCTTCTAAAAATGGGCTTCGTGCATTCCAGAAAGAAACGATTCTATATAATAATCGACATCGCCACGTACCTGTTCTAATTAGGCAAAAAATATTAGAGGTCACCTCCAGCAACCTAGATGCTTTGGCCATTATTATCATTCAGGATCTGAGCACGATGAAATGGATCGAATTACAGCAACGCTCGCACAAAGTGCTTGTCAGCGGAATTGTTGATGAAGGCTATCGAATTCGGTTTATCAAGGATCTTATTGAGCCGAATATATTCGAGCCTGATAAGCGACTAGAGAACGAAACCTATTTGGAATTTATATCGGAAGCGGAGTTTTCCAAGATTACTGAGATGCTGCCCTCCTTCAACAAGCTGAAAAAAATGGAGCCTATAACCGTAATGACGAATATGCTAAGTGGCGTAAAGCTAGAGCTCAAGGTCATATTTTCTCCGATATTCGATGGTTTTGGCAAAATAATTGAATACGCTTTTGTCTTATTGGACTTGAATGCAGTGGATGACTCTATTGATTCAGCCATGAAGCTCAAAATATGGATGGCGAAGCGAGATATTAGTGCTAGTCAGCTCTCGAACGCAACTAATATTTCCCTTCAGACGATCTCCAAGCTGCGAAATGGTAAAATAAAAATGCCCCAAAGATTAACTGCTGAGCTGATTGCTTCAGAATTGAAGATAGATGTAAGAGAGCTTTGGCCCGAGGTAAGAAAAGGCCGTTGATGGGAAAAATAGTCACGTATACCAAAAAGGCGTGCAGTTCAAGCAGCACGCCTTTTTGAGTTCCATTCTTTTTTATGCCGTTTCGCTCGGTACTGGAGCAGGCAAGAACATCGTTCTTTCTCCGGTGTAATACAAATGCAGCTCATGCATGGCACGTGTACATGCGGTATAGAACAGCTTCCGTTCACTTTCTCTGCCATACACCTCATTAGAGGCATTAGCGATAATGACCGCGTCGAATTCAACGCCTTTGGCCAAATAAGAGGGAATAACGACCGTCCCTTGCTCGAACTGGGCGGTTTCCTTTTGAATCAAATGAAGATTTGGAATCAAGGCTTTAAGCTTCTCGAACATCAGCCTGCTCTCCTCCGCGGTCTTGCAAATGACAGCAATGGATTGCATACCGCCCTTCAGAAGCTCAGCTATACGCTCCTTGATCAATTGCAGCTGTTCTCCTTCATTCTGTACACGCATGAGGGTCGGCTGATCGCCATTCCGGTTGAACGGAATGATGAACTCACGGCTCTCAATCATATCACTTGTGAATTCCACAATCTGACGCGTTGAACGATAGCTCCGGGTCAGAATAATCGTCTCCGTCTCCTCGGGGCTGTAGAGCTCGGACAGCGGTCCGAAGCCATTGCCCAGCGCCGCATGCGGGAAGATCGATTGATTCATATCTCCAAGAGCCGTCATTCTCGCCCGCGGAAAAATCCGTTTCAAATAATGATATTGGAACGGGGAATAATCCTGAGCTTCATCAATGAACAGATACTGAACAGAATGATTCGTCTGGAAGCCCTCCAGCAATTCTTTCATATACAAAAATGGCGTCGCATCCTCATAGTTCAACTCACCTTGAAGCAGCTTTTCCAACGTAAGCTCGCAGATTTTCTCCCACATCGGTGGGTATTCGCCATTCATCCATGACGCCAGCCCGCCATTCTCTCCGGCTGTGAACAGCCTCTGATACATGAGCGGCATATTTAAGAACCTCAATCGTTTGACTCTGCTGCGCAACCGTTTGAATCTCTCCTGAACGATCATAATCGCGAGAATATCCTTCTCTTGATCGAAATCATCGAAAGAATCTGATTGGCTATCTTTCTTGCGCCTCAGCTCTTCATAAGCATTCATGTAAGCTTCTTTGTTCAGAAGCTCCATCTCATCCTCGACCCATTCCTTATGCCGCTCCTCACGACTTAAGCGGGTAAGCTCCTTCAACAGCCATTCCGCAACCATCTTCATTCGATTAGGAATGGAATAGCTATGACTCAGGCTGTAAAATTTCTCCTCCATGGCTTCCGTGGATATTAAAGTCCTGCCGCGGAATTTGATCGATTTGAAGAGCATTCCTTCTGCTCCTAATGAAGCTGCATATTGCTCAATCACCTTCATGAATGAAGTGCCAGATTTGTAGCGAATAGCTGCCATACGCGCTTCATATGCAGGGTCGTGCTCAGCACCCAGCGTATATTCCATCTGTGCGAATGGATCCTCAAGGGCAAACATTTGCCCAAGCCGATGCTCGACATACTGTTGATAGGTCGTTTGCTCCATATTCTGCTCACCGAGCTCCGGAAGGACAGTAGCTACGTAAGAGTTGAACATCGGATTCGGGGAGAACAATACGATCTGATCCGCGTTCAGCGTCTCACGGTGTCGATATAGGAGATAAGCAACCCGCTGCAGGGCTGCTGAGGTTTTCCCGCTCCCCGCTGCACCTTGTACGATCAGTAATCGTGCGCGTTCATTACGGATAATCTGATTCTGCTCCCGCTGAATCGTCGCGACAATACTTTTCATCTGTGCATCGGATTGTTTCCCCAGCACTTCTTGCAGCAGCTCGTCGCCGATCGTCACACCCGTATCGAACATCCCTTTGATGCTGCCCTGACGAATGATATATTGACGCTTAAGCGTCATATCCCCCTCGATGCTGCCTCCTGGAGTATCGTATTGGGCTGGACCAGGCGAGTAATCATAATAAAGACTGGATACAGGAGCACGCCAATCATAGATCAAATAATTCGTCTCGTTCTCATCGAGCAGAGAACCAATTCCTAAGTATATAGGCTCCGGCCGAGCATCAGAATCCTCTGTCGCTTCTACGAAGTCAATTCTACCGAAATACGGCGATTGCTCCAGCTTCAAGAGCAGCTTAAGCTGTTCTCTCGCATGGCTATGTCTTTGTTCTCTCTGGAACAGGATCTCAGCCTGCTGCTTCATACTCGCATGAGTTTCTGCCGACTCCGCCGCATCTTCGAAATTGACCGTCACATCGTCCCAGAAGTTTTTGCGTATATATACGACATCCTCTTTCATGCCGCCTACTTGCTTCATCAGTTTATCAATTTGTATCGTTATCCATTCGGTAACATAATCGACACGCTTTTGTTCTTCAATCAGCTGCTCGTCCTGCATCATTTATTTCGCTCCTTTGCAGAAAAGGTGATTTTTACATTGTAGCACCCTCTGCCTGTCAATGAAAAGAACGGCAATAGGTATTGCCCGCTCAGGGAAGAGCGCTTATAATGACAAAGGCAGAAATTATATCATACATGCTGCAATGCAGCACGGCAAGCCGCGGTTCGAGAACTCCCGCGTTATCAAAACTAGGAGGTTGGTATTATTATGTTCAATCTGTGGTTCGGCGCGCTCTTTATGCTCGTCCACTTCACGTTGTTTTTGATCTCGTACCGCATGTTCGGTCGTGTAGGTATTTACGCTTGGATCGGCATGGCAACCGTACTTGCAAATATTCAGGTGGTGAAGACGGTAGAGCTTCCCCTTGGCATTATCATTACGCTTGGCAATACCATGTACGGAACGATTTATCTTGCCTCAGATCTGCTGAATGAGAAATATGGCGAGAAGGCTGCCAAAAAAGCAGTATGGTTCGGGTTCTTCACGCTAATTGCCTCTACGATTATTATGCAGATGGCGCTTGTATTCGATCCGCAGGAATCAGATATTGGCCAAGAAGCAATGAATACAATCTTCGGGCTATTGCCGCGAATTGCGCTTGGAAGCCTGTGTGCATATTTTGTAAGCCAGTTTCTTGATGTTAGACTATACTCTGTTCTGAAGCGGAAGTTCCCTGCAAGGAATCAATTATGGATTCGAAACAACGGCAGTACAGTCGTCAGCCAGCTTGTTGATACGCTTATTTTTTGCACCATCGCTTTTGCTGGCGTTTATGACAGTAAAGTATGGCTGTCGATTTTCATCTCGACCTATGTGATCAAGTTTATCGTATCGCTGTGCTCGACTCCGTTCCTCTATGCAGCCAGAAACTTCACACTCAAAGATGATGAGTCTTCTGATTCATCACCAGTATCCTAATAGCATCCTAGTACACATAAATAACGGGTTTCCCTTCTGCCGGGAAACCCGTTATTTTATTGGGAGAAGCCTATATCATCCAACATGACTTTGCCCGGTCCATCCTGAAAATGAAAAGTAATCTGATTAACCGAAGCTTCTTCGAATTCTTCACTTTCCTCAGCGAAAGTCTCCAGCGGCAGCCGATAGGTCTGGAAGACCGGCTCAACATCCTCTTTGTACTTGCCATCCTTCACCCGATCCTCCAACCAAGGAATAATCGTGAACATCGTTCGGATTGGCTCTTGTAGAGGCATGAATTCGGCCAGCGGCAATATGACGCTCTCCCCCTGCTCTGTGGTAAGCTCTACTGCAATAGAAGGCTGTTCGATCATCTGTTCGATTTCAATTGAATCACCATCATCCGTCAGCTCATCCTCTAGATTAGCCATAGAGAATGCGAGAATGTCAGCACCTTCCTCCGCAATAGCTTCCGTATAGGATTCCGGCAGCGAAAGCGTATACGATGCGTCCCCTTCCCACTGGAGGACGGCGCCTTTGGTACCCTTATTCTTATCATCACGATCCTTGGCGTCCTCTTCTTCCCATAGCGTCAGACCCTCAGATTCCACCTCACCGCCCTGTGGCAGTGTTAGCTTACTCTGATCCTCCTGATAGCGCGCAGCAGCTCTGAATGTCGAATCCTCATAACGACTAACATACGCTGTGGAATTCGGCAGCCAATCTAGACCCGTACGATAATCCTTGAAAAGTGGTGCATATTCCTCAACTCCGTTCAAGGTCGTCTCCAGAAACGCAGACACATACACCTCGGCAATCTGGCGCTGCTCTTCCTCCTTAAGCATTCCTTCCTGATTCAGAAATAATCCGCCAGGCGGTCGCTCATCCATCGTCCCCCACTCTGTATTGAAGCGGCTGTGATTGGCTTCAGCAATATATAAAGAAGCTTTTCTATACAAAGTGTCGGCAGCTTGCGTGAAGCTGGATCGCATGTACTGCCGATCGCCGTAAAAGCTGTTCACATCGCCATCACGCGCCCCTTGCAGCGTCAAATAGTTAACATTGGTCAGTCTAGCTGATTTGGAATCGACTTGCTTATCTGTTGGCGCTAAGGCTATAACCGTCTTGATGCTCGTATCCTTCAGACTATCAAGCGAGCCATCTTCATAGAACCATTTGTCATAGTCAGCAGCCATCGCGACAGCCTGACCACCACGTGAATGTCCAATCATCGCAATATTGGAGAAATCCACACGTCCATAAAAAGCATTGTCAGACAGTTCGCTGAAGGTTTGAATCTGCTGGACATGCTTAAGCAGCAGCCAAGCTCTAACTTTCATATCATCATTTGGTATTCCCGACCAGACCGAATAATTCATGAAATTCTCATCTACAGATATGGCAATGAATCCTCTGCTTGCCAGCAGCTCTCCTAGGTATCCATATCCGTCATCCGAGAACTGCTCCATTAGATGATTGCCATGCACCATTAGAACCAATGGAAAAGGTCCTTCCCCCTCCGGCATCCACACCCGTCCGTTGAGTGGAAGCTCCTCCTGCTCGAAGCCCCAGAATAACTTCTTAAGCCACGGCCACTTGGTTATATAGGAGGAGGCATCAACGGAAGTTGACAATAGCTCCACTTGATCCGCGAACTGCTCCCTATGGCGGTCATTGCCGCTTCCATATGAGAAGTAACGATAGTCGTAGCTTCCTGGCTCGCCAGGGTTAGAGACATCTAATGTATCTCCACCATCCGATGTGTAATAATCAAGCGCCGGTGAAGCATCTTGGCTGTTGAATGGCCCTGTCCATCCAGTCATAATGATCACCATAACTGCTGCACCGCCGGTTACCGCCCATCTCACCGCTTTGCTTCTCCGATGACGCCATAATGCTCCTAGTCCTAATCCTAGGTTGGCCGCGACCAAGGCATAAGATATTCCTAGCACGAGGGAGCCTAGGAACCCTAGTTGAGAGTAATACAGAATGAGATAAGCCTCAACCCCGACGTATAGCAGAATACCGATGAATAGTCGAGGAAAAGGTGCATAGAACAGACTAAGCACAGTCGCAATCAATTGAGCAGCGATGAAGAGCGCAGCAGCATTCAATAGAACCAGTGCACTTATATCGAAGATAACGCTAAGCCCTGTCGGTATGCCTAGAGCTACAGCAGTAATCGCAGCTGAGCTGAATAATAGCAGTAGAGCAACCGGCAGCCTCCACAGACCTGTATCATACTCAAGCCGTCTCATGAAGCGTTCGCGCAGCCAGCTCGCGAACCTTCTTCTTCTCGAAACCGTTAGTTGCAGTTCCATACATGCTCCGATCGCTTCACCTGCAGCCAATTGCGTCCATCATGCTTATCAATTTGCACAGGAATATCAAAAAACCTGCTCATTCGCTCAGATGTAAGCAGCTGATTCGTTGCTCCCGCCTGGAATACTTCACCTTGCTTAATAAGAAGGGTCTGATTGAAGCAAGGAAGTATTTCTTCTACATGGTGAGTAACATAAATAATTGTAGGTGCAGATACTGCTCCTGCAACTTGATTAATCATAGCTAAGAGCAGTTCTCGAGCAAACAAATCCAGTCCAGTGCAAGGCTCATCCAAGATAAGCAGCTTAGGTGTTGCCATAAGAGCTCTAGCGATAAGAATACGCTGGCGTTCGCCTTGGGATAATGTGTTATACGTACGATTCAGCAAGGATTCACAGCCTAGATTTGTCATTAGTGATAATGCTTGCTCTTCATCTGCTGGATCCGTAGCATCATATAATCCGATTGTTGCAAATTTGGACCTCTGTCAAGAAAGTGGACAACATCAATCATTTAGCTTCCCCTTTTGTAATACATGGACTCAAACTGAACAGGCGATACGTACCCTAAAGTTCCGTGAATTCGCT